>JBCNOR010000156.1:0-9717 GCA_039593785.1 Niabella sp.
CCCAGGTATTTGATGTCAGCGTTAACACCAAAGAACTTTTCACGGGCAATATCTTTGCCCACGATCTTTGAAAAGCCGGTGTTAACAGGGTCTACATAAACAATATCCGTGGCATCCAAAATAGAATATTGATTAGGGGTATAGCCGTATGGTTGTACCGGGTAACCTTCCTCATCAATATTTAAGAATACGGGACCGGTATAGCCAATATGCATCCACACGGATGCGGAGCCGGGGCCGCCGTTAAAGGAAATGGTTAAAGGCCGCTTAGTTTTATCTTTAATATCCGTTCTTTCATAGTATACGAAGAAAATGCCTGCAATAGCTTTCCCGTCAGCGTCCCAAACAGGCAGCGTGCCCGTAGTAGCTTTGTACGGAATTGCGTTACCATTAATGCTTACTGTGTGGTAGGTAACAACCGTTTCGTCGGGATCAAATTTCAGATCCGGGTTGCTGTTTTTGATCGTCTGCGGCTTTTCTGACTCTGTTGTTTTGGATTTGCCGTCCTGAGCGTGGCCGGTTGCTGAGGCCACGACCATACAAATGAAGAGAACGATATTTTTTAACATAAGGCAATTTACAGTATTCCCCGAAACAAATAACTATTGCAGCGTATATGCAGGAATTGAATTGGTTTGGGCACTTTATAGTTGATGCAAAAAATGGAATAAACCATGAAAATGATCTACATGATCCGGTGCGGTATTACCGGCAAAGCCTAATACAAAAAAATTCCCGCTTGATGCTTCACTGATCTGTTGCATACCTAAAGGTCCCCATTTTAAAACAGGGGTGGTTTTGATATTTAATTTTTGCAGCAGATATTGGGCGGTTTCTGTAGTACTGGAAAATGTACCCGGGAAAATTTCTGAATGGGTAAACATGAAGTTCTTACCCGACAATTTATTAGTGGCTTCGCTGGCAAATTGAATAAAGGGCTTAAGCGATACGGAATCTATCAGGCCTCCTTCTGCCAGTACTTTTCTTTCGGGGATATAACTGGTGTGCAAACCATCTAAAAGCAGCACCGTTTGAATTTCTTTAAAGGCAGCAGGATGCAAAAGGATACTTCTGATGGCGCCATAGCCTGCGCTAAATCCACTTAGGATGATTTTTCCCCCGGACAAAGGGTGTCCGATATGTTTGTTCACGGTATCTAAAACAGCTTGCCTGAGTTTTTCAAAAGCTGCATCATCAACGAAAGGTTGCGCATATGCCGCTGATCCCGATCCGAGGTTAACAGAAACGGCGATTAACGGATGCTTATATTGATGAGCTGCATAAGCAACTACCGGTGCTAAACCATGAAAGTGAATCAACAAATCGGCATGCTTTAATTTCCGGATATTAGCCGGAAGATAGATAGTTACTGGTTTAGGAAGTATGTCATTAAGTATGATTGTTTTTGAAGGTTCCATCTCAAATGTAACCCGTTCATGCCGGCGTACCGTTTCTCTCATCGGTGAGGGAAACTGCGCCGATTGAATATTGGTTTGAGCCTCTGCCTGCTGTGCCGCAATCAGGAAAAATAAAAATATAAAATGCCTTATAAACATGAAATCAAGATAAAAGCTGCCAGCGATATAGCCCGTATTAAAGAGAATATATTCTTAAACCTGGAATTAAATTTACAGCATTCTGTTAAAGAAATTAAAACACCAGGGATGTTTCAACCTTATTGGTTTTCCTGTTGTTATGATGCTATGTGAAAACCGTTATAGCAATACAGCGTACTTTTGACAAGCCTGTTACTTCCAATATTAAACAATCCAGCCGGTTATGAAAAATGTAAATAAAACAAAAGCAAAACCCATCGACAAAACAACTTTAATGGAGTGGTATAGCGAATACCTGTTAACGCATGGGAAGCGGCCAGAGAGCGTATACCTGTTTGCGAAAAATCACCAGTTAACAGAGGCAGGTTTCTATGATTTTTTCTCTGGGTTCGACAGCCTGGAGCAGGCTTACCTGGTTCATTTTTTTGAAAAATCGTTAGAGCTGGCGGGCCAGATCGAGCATTTTGAAGCCATGCCGGCAAAAGAAAAATTGCTTAATGTATATTTTATCCTTTTCGAGAACTTTAAACTTAACCGGTCGTTGATATTGTTGTTACTGAAAGGAAACCTGATGCAGCAGCAACAATTGCTTCGTGCTTTGAAATCCAGCCATCAGCAATTCACTCAAACGCTTTCACTTGACAATGATGACATTTTTGAAAAGGCGCCCGAATTTGTAAAGCAGTTTAACGGTAAATCGAAGGAGGGCATTTTGTGGTTACATTTTTTAAGTGTTTTGGAGTTCTGGAAAAAAGATGATTCACCCGGGTTTGAGAAAACAGATATCTACATAGAGAAAACGATTGATACCGGTTTTGATGTGGTTAATAATCCCGTACTGACCAAGCTGCTGGACTTAGGCAAATTTCTGTGGAAAGAAAAATTTCAAATGGGATAAGCGGACGCTTTCCTTTTAAAAGGTAATGGTGCATGAAAACATTAAATTCGATACCCACCAGCAAGATCGGGCGTGCGGGTAATTTGTTGAAGGCGGGTGCAAAAGTCGGTATTAATTATATTAAATATTATGGGGAGAAGCTGACCAAAGATGAAGCCGAGGCCCGTGCTAACCTGCATGAGCAAAATGCTACGGATATTTACGATAGTTTGAAAGAACTGAAAGGTTCTGCATTAAAGGTTGCGCAAATGCTGAGCATGGAAAAGAACCTATTGCCTGCAGCCTATGTAGATAAGTTTTCACTTTCACAATTTTCGGTGCCTCCACTTTCGGCTGCTTTGGTGCGTAAAACCTTCCGGCAGTATTTTGGTAAAAACCCCGAAGATATTTTTGATAGTTTTTCGCCTGAATCGATCAACGCAGCTAGTATCGGCCAGGTGCACCAGGCTATGAAAAGCGGTAAAAAGCTCGCCGTTAAAATTCAGTACCCGGGCGTAAAGGAAAGTATTTCGTCAGACCTTAAAATGGTAAAGCCTATTGCCATGCGTATGTTTAATATTCGAAAGGAGGGCTCAGAAAAATATTTTGATGAGGTGGAGCAGAAGCTTTTTGAAGAAACCGATTATGTGCTGGAATTGAAACGAAGCCGGCAGTTTGCTAAAGACTGCGCTCATTTACCTCACATAAAATTTCCTGGTTATTACCCCGAATACTCATGCGAGAAGATCCTCACGATGGATTGGATGGACGGTATTCATTTCTCCGAATACGTTCAAAAAGAGCATACCGAAGCCGATCGGAATTTGCTGGGACAAACCTTCTGGGATTTTTACATGTATCAGCTGCATGTACTCAGGAAACTGCATGCCGATCCTCATCCGGGTAACTTTTTAGTATCCGCCGGTAACGAATTGTTGGTGATTGACTTTGGTTGTATTAAAGAAATTCCTGCTGACTTTTACAAACCCTATTTTGAATTAGCCGACCAGAAAAACCTGAGAAACCCGTCCTTATTTGAAGAAAAATTATACGAACTGGAGATACTGACAGCCGAAGACTCGCCAGAAGAAAAGGCGTATTTCAGGCAATTGTTTTATGACCTGTTGGAGTTGTTTACCCGCCCGTTTAACGTAGAGCATTTCGATTTTTCGGACGAGCAATTTTTTGGTGAAATAGCAGCCCTAGGACAGCAATATGCAAAGCTGAGTGAGATGCGTAATTTCAATACCAATAGGGGGTCCCGGCATTTTATTTATATGAACCGTACCTTTTTCGGATTATATAATATGATGCATGAATTGAAAGCCACCCATATCGTTATTAATAATTTTGAAAAGTTCAGGGATTAAAAAGGCAGGTTATAGTTATAACAAACCGGCATCAATTTTATTGAAATGCATCCGACTGGTTTGTGAGACACCAACCTCAGCATAGCCCTGGCCAGTGTCGCCACTGGCTGGAAGGGGAGGGTAAACTATATGTAATAATAATTTTGATACCTGTTTATTATTAGTCAACCAGGCTGTTACCCCGATCAGGAATGCTGTAAAAAAACAAAAAGTCATGAACCGCTGTCCATGACTTTAAGAGAATATAATAGTATGTGTATTATTTCAATACACCCAGTTCTTTACCCACTTTGGTAAAGGCAGCAATGGCTTTGTCCAGGTGCTCCTGTTCATGACCGGCGCTTAATTGAACACGGATGCGGGCCTGTCCTTTGGGAACCACGGGGAAGAAGAAGCCGATAACATAAACGCCTTCTTCTAATAGCTTTGCAGCAAAATTAGCCGCCAGTACTGCATCGTACAACATGATCGGTACAATGGGGTGGTCGCCTGGTTTAATGTCGAAGCCGGCCGCCGTCATTTTTTCGCGGAAATATTTGGTGTTAAACTCCAGCTTGTCGCGCAAATGGGTTGAGGCCGAAAGCATATCCAGTACCGCAATAGAGGCCCCAACAATAGAAGGCGCTACCGTATTGCTAAACAGGTAAGGACGCGATTTCTGGCGCAACATGTCAATGATCTCTTTACGACCCGAAGTAAAGCCACCTGATGCGCCCCCCAATGCTTTACCTAAAGTACCGGTGATGATATCTATTTTACCCATTACGCCACGATATTCGTGGGTACCACGGCCTGTTTTACCCAGGAAGCCTGATGAATGGCATTCATCAATCATGATCACCGCATCATATTTTTCGGCCAGTTCCACAATTTTATCCAGCTGGGCAATGGTACCGTCCATACTGAAAGAACCATCAGTTACAATGATCCGGCTACGGCAGCCAGCCGCTTCCTGTAATTTAGCTTCCAGGTCCTGCATATTATTATGCTCATACCTGAAGCGCTGGGCTTTGCAAAGCCTTACACCGTCAATAATGCTGGCGTGATTTAAAGCATCGGAAATAATGGCGTCCTGGTCATTAAACAGCGGCTCAAACACACCACCATTAGCATCAAATGCGGCAGCATATAGAATGGTATCTTCTGTGCCTAAGAACTCAGAGATCTTCTTCTCTAACTCTTTATGTATATCCTGCGTTCCGCAAATAAAACGAACACTGCTCATGCCATAACCATGAGAGTTGATGGCTTCGTGGGCTGCTTTAATTACATCGGGGTGTGAGGAAAGGCCCAGGTAGTTATTAGCGCAAAAGTTAAGCACTGTTTTGCCGTTAACCTCAATTTCGGCACCCTGCGGACTATTAATAACACGCTCACTTTTGTATAAGCCGGAGGTTTTTATTTCTTCCACTTCACCTGCTATACGTTGGGTAAATTTTTCGTTCATATTTCCTGATTAAAAATGAATATTTTTGGATTTGCAAAGCTTTTGAAATGCAAATAAAGAGCTTTTTGCCAACAGTGTAAAGACAAACGGTTGCGCAGGAACTAAAGGAATTCTCTGAAGTTCTGGTGATGGATTAAACGAATATCGGCATTGTATGTTTCTTTAAAAGATGAAAAAGCTTTTAGTTTAGCGTTGGAGTTCCACTTGATCTCGTATCCTGCAATGATGCCATTTCCATTTTCTACATAGTCGATTTCCTGTTGCTGTACCGTTCTCCAAAAATAGGGATGTGCGTTCAGCCGCTCATATTTTATTTTTTTTTGTCTTTCGGCAATTAAAAAATTTTCCCACAAAGCTCCCTTGTCCTGTCGTAAGCTTAAGGGCGTAAAATTTCCGATAACGGCATTTCTGATCCCAGTATCTAAAAAATATATTTTCTGGTTGGTTTTAATTTCGTTTCGAAGGTTGCGGCTAAAGCTTCCCAGCCTGAAGATTACATACGCTTTTTGTAGGAGGTCGATATACGTGGCAATAGTTTTTTTGTCTACTCCGATAAGCGATGCTAATTCGTTATAGCTTACTTCCTGTCCCAATTGTAATGCTAAGGCTTGTAAAATTTTTTCAAGAATCTCCGGCTTTCTTATACCCCCGAAAGCAAGGAGGTCTTTGTACAAATAACTTCCGGCCAATTCTTTCAACGCCTCTTCTTCTTCTCCTGTCCGGTTAATTACATCGGGGTACATACCATATACAATTCTAAGTTCGAGTTGCTGTTGTGCTTTAAGATACCCCGTGCTTGCTTCAAATTCTTTCCAGGAAATGGGCCATAACTCATACTCCCATTTTCTGCCAGTAAGCGGTTCTTTTAAAGTATTCGATAATTCCAATGCTGAAGAACCGCTAACAATAAGTTGTACATCTTTAAAAGTGTCTGTAATTATTTTTAAAGTGAGACCAATGTTTTCGATGCGTTGTGCTTCGTCAATGAAAACAATTTTGTAATTCCCTATCAGCGCTCTTAATTGTTCTGTATTAGCGTTCGTTAAAAGGCTGCTGGTGGTGGGGTCGTCGCAGTTTAAAAATAGGTAAGACTCATTTTTAAGTATATGCTCAATGAGTGTTGTCTTACCAACCTGCCTTGGACCAAAAATTATAATGGCTTTTTTCTTGCCAAACTTTGATTCAATCTGTTTTTGAATGCTTCTGATGTACATAAAACAGTATTATTCCCCAAAAATACTAATATTTGGGGAATATGATCCCTGAAAATACTAATATTTGGGGAATACGATCCCTGAAAACACTAATATTCGGGGAATAGGCTTATTGCCCGGGTTTCTTTCTTCCCACCACGGCTTTTGAAACCAGCTTATCTCCAAAACGGTTTTTAATATCATCTACGGCCTTATACAGGTTTAGTTTATTGTGCTGGTCGTTGAAAAGGTTCATTTGCATGCCAGAGTCTACCAGCTGGCTGAACCGGACACCAATCAGCCGTATGGCCCGGCCACGCTGGTAACACTTATCAAAAATATCCTTGGCTTTTTCAATCAGTTCATCATCTAAAGATGTGTAGGGAATGCTTTCCTGTTTATTGGTTGTCTCAAAATCTTCATACCTGATTTTGACTGTGAGGCAACCGGTCAGTTTCTCATCCTGCCGGAGGTCATAGGCATTTTTTTCGGTGAGCCGCACCAATTGGCTATGAATAAACTCTATATTGGTTTGATTTTCGTGAAAAGTAGTTTCATGGCTCATACTTTTCTGGTTCCACTCAGTAGTTAATTCGGCGCTGCCTAGTCCATGTGCCTTCTGCCATAACTCATGCCCCCATTTACCCAGTTTTTTCTCCAATATGGCAACAGGAGTTTGCGCAATATCCTTAATGGTGTGCAGGCCAATATTTTTCAGGCGTTGCTCCGTTTGCTTACCTACGCCATTGATTTTCTCAATACCCATTGGCCATAAAAATTCCTTTTCTTTCCCGTGTGGAATTTCCAGGAAGCCGTTGGGCTTAGCTTCATTAGTGGCCATTTTGCTGATGAATTTCGCGGAGGAAAGCCCGCAACTAATGGGTAATCCCGTTTCTTTTATAATAAATGTGCGGAGTTGCTGGGTATATTGGCTTACGTTAAAGAAACGATCCATTCCTGTGAGATCGCAGTAAAACTCATCGATAGAAGCTTTCTGAAAAAGCGGCACTTTGGATGCGATAATATCGGTTACCATTTTGGAGTAGTGACTATATTGGTGGTAAGTTCCCTTCAATACAATAGCTTGTGGACATAATTTCATGGCTGTGGCCATTGGCATAGCGGAGTGTACACCAAATTTCCGCGCCTCGTAACTGCAGGTGGATACCACGCCGCGGTTGGCCGATCCCCCTACAATCACCGGCTTGCCTCTTAGTTCGGGCTGAAGCAATAGCTCCACCGAAACGAAAAAGGAATCCAGGTCGAAATGGGCGATATAGGGTTTGACTGCGCTCACTTGTCAAAAATAAATTTTTAAATTGGTGTTGCGGCAACCGGCAGAATGCCGTTTTTAAATAAAAACAAACCAATGCGATATTACCTGCTATTACTAATGGTGGCCGGCTTTTTGGGCCAATCCTGCTCCAAAAGCAACAGTTCTGAGGAAAAATGTGATAGCCAGATCATTGAAGATGCCAGGCAGTTAGGATATATTGAATTAAACCTTCCGGAAGGCCAGTATGATCCGTTAGGTATTCGCATTGTAAAGGCTACTTATGATGGTCAGCTGGTTTATTATTATTACCCTACCTGCAATCCTGCTTCCTGCTCCTTTACCCCGGCTAATACCTGGAAAGGAGTGAATTGCGAAGGCGACACTATTCGGTTTTCCGATCCAGCCAGGCTGAAAAATATCAAAAACATATTCACTGCTAAGCGTGGGGGGGATTGTGATATTTTTTACATTAATAAAATGAAGAAACAATGGGAAACCGTTTCCAGCTGCAGCCCTGAATTTAAGCATTACCTGGGTAAAGGGGTGTACCAGTCAGCAACTATTTACTATACCAGTATCAGTTGTGTGGCTTGTTATATGATGCCTCCGCAATACGGCGTCAATTGTGCAGGTGATTCTATAAAGATCAATAACTGGAATGATGTAAAAGATACCAGGGTGATTGCTACCTGCCGCGATCTCTAAGAGTGTTTATCAAGTATATATTTTTTGATCATTACGATCTGTCCCAAATGGTAATGTACATGTTCTACCTGCCCCTGGAAATTTTTATAGGCGCTGGAATGCCCGGGTAATATGGGGTTGTACAGGCTGCCTATATCATACCCTTCAACAATAGTGGCCAGCTCTTCTGCCGAATGGATATTGTCTTTTTTCAGATCGTCCCACTCTTTGTCATTGTTGAGCGGAGGCACATTCATGCCATTCTGCTCATTAATTTCAGGTTCGATATTCTGGCCGCGAAGCGCCACGATACGGTTCCAATAGGTAATGTGGTGGAGCAGCATAGCAATACTGTTGGGGGAGAAAGGAGTGACCATCATCGCCTGTTGCCAGCTGATATCTTTCAACGTTCCGGCAATGCTAACGTCTGTCCAGTTGCCACCCCTGTGCACTTCTACTAGGTGCTGGGCGATATGCTGTTTAATGTTCATACGGGCAAATGTACGGGAGCCCTGTTGATATACTCCACCGGCATTTTATTTTTAAGTTAAGATAGGTAAATATCCAGCAGCCCCTCGGGAAGAGATACATAAACTATTTTAGCTTTGGCGTCTACTTTTTGCAGGGTTTCTTCATGCAGGGGTATCAGTACTTCTTTGCCCTCAATGTGCAGCCTGCAGAGAACCTGGTGAGGTTGTTCAATAATTTCTTCAATTTGTCCCAACTCCTTACCATCATCGCTTATGGTGTACCCGATAAAGCTGATCACCGAATTTTTTGCAGCATGTTTGTCAAAATCCACGGCAGCAAGCCAAACTTCTTTTTGTACAATGGGGCGGGCTGCTTCTACACTATCAAGGCCCTCCAGCTTGACAAAAGTTTCCGTTTCACTTTTAATTTTCGCGCTTTCCAGGAACCACGGCAGGTAGCTGCCTGTTTTGTCTTTGATGAAAAGGGTCTTAAGATCCTTAAGCGCTGTTCGTTTACCAAGCGCATGTTTAAGTACCACATCGCCTTTAAGGCCGTGTGTGCCTGCAATTTTGCCAATGCTGATATATTCCACCTCAGATTTCATCGGCCGAAATTAGCAATAAATAGGCGCTTGTATGGGTAAGTAGCGAAATAATATAACAGTTAATCTACCCGAACTGCGAATGCTCTTGTTTCGTTGACCAGGTTGATGTTAAAATTGATACGATAAAGGTCATTTTCACCCAGTTTGGGCAGGTTATAGCCGCTTCATCGCGAACACGTCGAGCGGCATGTCGCTGCGTTCCTGGTTGTAGTCGCCGCCCCAGACCAGTTCGGTATTGC
>JBCNOR010000157.1:0-9688 GCA_039593785.1 Niabella sp.
CCGCTTTGGTAAGGCCGTGAACAGTAAAGAAATGCAATCCTTTGCTGCATACCTGGTACAGCAGGAAAAAGATGACCTTATGGTAACGGGCGGGCGCGACATGTTCCGTACCCTGCAGAGTATTGCCTATAACAAAGAGATCAGTAATATAACACCTGCATTACCGGCATCTCCTTATACCTGGTATCCGCAAACAGAGTTCTGCTATATAAAAAACAAGACCTACTTTTTTGCTGCAAAAGGAGGGTTTAATAACGAAAGCCATAACCACAATGATGTAGGAACATTTTCTTTGTATGTTGACACCATACCGTTTTTTATAGATGCCGGCGTAGGTACCTATACAAGACAAACTTTTGGCAGCGAACGCTATACCATATGGACCATGCAAAGCAATTACCATAACCTGCCAATGATCAATGGTATGGCACAACAGTTTGGAGCAGCTTATAAATCGCGCAATGTAAGTTTTAATGCGGCGGCAAAAAAATTCAGCCTCGATATCAGTGGGGCTTATAACAATAAAGCCTCAGTGAAAAGCTGGCAACGCAGTTATGTATTGTCTGATAAAGGATTGACGATTGAAGATGCTTTTGATCTTACCGCTGTAAAAGAGCCTACTTCCATTAATTTCCTGGTAGCCGCAAAACCTGTTATTGATAAAGAAGGAATAATAACGATTGAAAAGAATAACCAAAAAGTGGCGCTTCATTATTCCAAAAATATTTTTAATGTTTTTGCAGATACCATAACACTGGATGATAAAAGACTCTCCAATGTTTGGGGAAGTGAAGTGTACCGGGTAAGGCTGGTAGTTAAAAACCCCCGGTTAAAAGGGAAGTATACTTATATGATAACAAAGGTTGGGACCTGATAAAGCACTGGCTTAATTTTTAGACTTAGAGCTGAATTCGCTGGGCGTCATATGAAAGTACTTTTTAAACTCGCGGCTAAAGTACTTCCGGTCGTCGTAGCCTACAGCAAATGAAACCTCATTCACCGTCATATCGGTTTGTTGAAGTAAAGCAGCTGCCTTTTTGAACCGTTGCAATTTAATAAACTCGTTGACCGACATATCGGTTAACGCTCTTAATTTTTTATAAAGAACCGGCGCGCTCATGGCTACTTTTTTGGAAAGCAGCTCTACGCCAAATGCAGGGTCATCAATATGTTCATCAATGAGGCTTATTACTTTTTCGAGAAAACCTTTATCTACTTCGGTCATCGTGTCCGCTGCTATGATCTGATCAGCCGGAGCCGGAGCCGGAGCAGTATTCAGTGTTGTTAAGTCGCGCGTGATTTTTTGTTTTAACTTTTCCTGCGCGGCTAACAAATTGAGCACGCTGAGTGTCAGCACTTTTGTACTAAATGGTTTGGTAAGATAAAGATCTGCGCCTTGCTCCAGCCCTGTCACCTGCTCATTTTGCGAGCTCTTTGCCGTTAAAAGAATAACAGGAATATGACTGGTCCGCTCATCGGTCTTTATTTTTTTACAAAGCGTATAACCGTCCATTTCCGGCATCATCACATCGCTGATGATAAGGTCCGGTATTTCAGCACAGGCGGCTTCGCATCCCAGTCTTCCGTTTTCAGCAATTATAATGTCAAACCTTTGAGAAAGTGTGTCTTTTATCAGCTGTCTTAATTCGGCATTGTCTTCAACAATGAGAATTGTTTTACGATCAGCACCTGGAATATCAGTAAGGCTGGCCGGGGTTGGCGTATCAATTACGGTAACTGTAGTGTTTACAGCTTGTTGGGAAGATGCGGGGATGTTTTTATTAACGCCGGCAAGCTTTGCATGGAGCGGGAGGATTACAGTGAATATCGTTTGCCCGGCCTTATCATTTTGAGAGGGGGTGCTGGCTACTGAGATCGATCCCTGGTGTAAGGCTACTATATTTTTAGAAAGCGCCAGCCCAATGCCATAACCGGTATTTTGCAAACCATGATCGGCTACCTGGAAAAAATTGGTAAATAGTTTATCGATATACTGAGGTGCAATACCTCTTCCGTTATCGGTAACTTTTATGATCACATCATTGCTACGCGTAATTACATGTAACTGAATATGGCCTCCTTCCGGGGTAAACTTGAATGCGTTGGCCAACAGGTTAAAAAATACTTTCTCCAATTGCTGTTCATCAAAATTCAGCGCTACAACATCTTCATCATGCACAAACGACATATGAATGTTTTTGGATTGAGACATCTCCCTGAAGCTCTCATATATTTCCTGTAAAAACGAAATCAGATTTTGCCTTTTGGGGTTTAACTGGAGATGATTGGTTTCTGCCTTCCGGAAATCCATCAGTTCGCTGACAAGGTTTAAAAGCCGGTTGGTATTGGATTTTACCTGCGTCAGTTGCTGTTCTATGAATGATTCCTTTTTGTTCTCGGAAAGAAGACGTTCTACGGGCGCCATGATCAAAGTAAGGTGGGTGCGAATTTCATGAGAAGCGTTAGTAAAAAAGTTAAGCTTGGCCTGGTGCAGCTCATCTTCTTTTTTTAATACTTCTCTGAGAAAGAAAAAACGGGCAATAATAAAAACGATTGCTGCCGCGGCCAGAACATATAAGCAATAAGCCCACCAGGTAAGCCAGAAGGGCGGGTTGATCTTTATTTGTAAATAGGCGGTTTTACCCCTAACACCATCATTGTTGGCGCCATTAACCACCAACCGGTAATTGCCCGGAGGAAGATTGGTATAAGTTACGGAGCCCTCAGCTGTTTCTTTCCAGTTTTTATCAAAACCTTCCAGCATGTACCGGTATCGGTTCTTCTTTGTTTTAACAAAGTTCAGTAGTGCAAAATCAATGGTAAAGACATTCTGATCGTGATCAAGCGTTAAACCGGTTGTAAGAGCAATATTTTTTTCCAGGATTTTTTGAGGACCATTTATTACAACCTCCTCGTTATTCAGCTTAAAGCTGGTGAAAACAACCGGCGCTATGTAAGCGTTCTTTTTAATCTCAGACGGGTTGAAATAAGTAATACCATTATAGCCGCCAAAATAAAAAAGTCCGTCATGACTTTTTAAAAAAGAGTTGAAGTTGAATTCATTGCCGGCTATCCCATCGTTTTTGGTATATACCTGGTGGGTATTATCCCGGGGGTGAAAGTGAACCAATCCTTTATTCGTACTCAACCACAAAGATTGATCGCCTGCGGAAAGTATACCCAGGATATTGAGTTTAAGCAGGAAATTATTGGGGTATTTAACCAGTTGCTGCGCTTTCTTATCAAACCGCGCCACGCCGGCACCGCCGGTTCCCATCCATATATCTCCATTAATATCTTCTGTAAAGCAGTTAACGTATAAAACACTATCTATTTCTTTCGAAACACGACCCGATAAGCGGTATACACCGGGTGCGCCGGAAATCCAGATGTCATTACTACGATCCCTGTAAAGATACCGTCCGGCTCCCCTGACATTTAACGATGGCGTTTTCTGCGCTGTTAATACAAGGCCATCCCGTTTAAACAGGTGAATGCCCTTGTTAGACGTTACCCAAAAATTGTTGTAAGAATCTTCGGCAATAGACGTTATTTCGTTCTCCGATCTGCTAACCGAATCAATGATGTACTGCCTGATCGTTTTGGTTCCCGGTTGTAAAACATTCAAACCCCCACCGTGCGTACCGGCCCAGATATTGCCGTCGGCATCCTGGTAAAGTACTTTTACGAGGTTTGAGCCCAAAGAGCCGGCAATGCCCGCCCGATTTTTATAATTGGTAAAGCTTTGTGTGGCCCTGTTTAGAAAATTAATGCCCCCACCCTCCGTGCCAATCCATAAATTATGATCATTATCTTCCACTATACTACTGATAACGTTGTTACTGATGCTATTAGGTTCATCAGTATTTTGTATAACCGAAAAAGGTGTGTTGTAAGCATAACTAACATTTACGCCGCCAAAGTAGGTGCCCACCCACACAGAATGATTGGCATCTTTATAAATAGCGTAAACAGAGTTTTGGCTCAAGCTGGTCTTGTCTTTAGATGTATTAACAATAGTTTGAAAAGAACGGGATACCGGGTTTAGAATACTTATGCCCTCCTGGGTACCGATCCAGAGCAAGCCATTGTTCCAGGTAAGGCAGCGGATATTATTGTTAACCAAACCGGAGCTGTTTTTGCCGTTACTTTGATAAGGGGACGCTATTTTAGACACAACATCAAACTGATAAATGCCGTTATTAAGCGTTCCCACCCAAAGCTGCCGGTTTTTGTCTTGCGCTAAAGCCGTCACGGCATTTGCATTCTGTGATCCGGGTGCGCTGCTCAAAGGGCTAAAATGCGAAAACCGGTATTGGTCATTTACCGGCTCAATATAAGTAAGGCCTTTATCCGTACCCACCCAGATACCTTTATTTTTATCTTCAAGAATGGCTCTTACTGAATTTCCTGCTGTTTTGTTTTGGAAAGAAACAAAAGCTGAGCCGTTGGCCGGGATCATGTATAAGCCGTTGGCTGAGCCCACCCATATCCGCCGCATCGAATCTTCATAAATACAAAAAACGCTTCCTGTCTGATTATTGCTGAACGGGACTCTCTCAAATCGGTCCAGTTTTACATCATATTTATTCAGGCCGGTAGAGGTGCCCACCCAAATGATACCTTTTGAATCGGTAAATAAAGAAATGATATGATTACCCAATAGCGAGCTGGTATCGCCAGCATTAGACCGGTAAGTTTTAAATCGTATACCGTCGTACCGGCAAAGCCCGTCAACGGTACCAATCCACATAAAACCCATTTTATCCTGGGTAAGAGAAATGGCGCTATAATTAGGAAGGCCCTGCTCAACAGAAAAATGTTGGAAAGAAACGGGTTGGGCGATGAGTGTAGTGAAACAAAAACTGTAAAGCAATAAAAAACCAAACAATCTGAGCAGCGGCATATCAGGCGTAATTACATATACAAAATAAGAAAAACATTTCAGCCTGAGGTAATAACAGGCATTAAATTAAAAAGTATCTTATTTGATAATCAATTAATTAAAATCCGGTTTAAGAAATTCACCCCAAAAACTCGCAAAAATACCCCTATCCAGGCGGGCCAAGGATACATATTGCATCAGATTGCTTTGCGATTCGATTGCAGTGCTTAAAACAAATTGTACTTCTAAAAATCACTACTATGCTATTTAAAAAACTGATGCAGGCTATGCCTGTTATCAAGAGGGGGCAGTTAGCGTTCATGCTATTGTTACTGCTACCTTTCACGGCTTTTTCTCAAACCTCTGTGTCAGGTACTGTTGTGGACGAATTTGGCAGACCGGTTTCGGGCGCCTCGGTTGTTATAAAAGAAAAGACAACAGGTACCTCAACGAATGCAGAAGGAAAATTTACCATTAACGCAAAGACCGGTGATGTGTTAACCATCAGTTCCGTTGGATTCGAAATAAAGGATCACCATGTAACCGGCAGTGAAAACATTACCATCACCTTAAAGACGCTGGCCGGCTCCTTAGAGGATGTGGTAGTGGTAGGTTATGGAACAAGAAGCAAAAAAGATGTAGGTGGGGCGGTTTTATCGGTTGATGAAAAGCTGCTAAAAGACCGTCCTGTTACCAACACGCTTTCAGCGCTCCAGGGCGCAGCACCCGGTTTGGTGATTACGCGTACCAACGGGCAACCGGGCCGTGAAGGCTGGACGGCCCGCATCAGGGGGATAACATCTCTTGGAGCCGGTAATGCGCCGCTGGTAATTATTGACGGAGTGGAAGGAGACATCAATGCGCTCAACCCCAATGATATACAAAATGTGTCAATACTGGAAGATGCGGCATCGGCGTCTATTTATGGTGCAAAAGCAGGTGGCGGTGTTATATTGGTAACAACCAAGGGCGGGCGACCCAACCAGAAAACAACTGTTGACCTCACGTCCATGTACACCTGGCGAACTCCTTATGCACGTCCGGAACTGATAAGCTCCCGCAGGCAGGCGGAGTTACAGAATGCGGCGAGAGTATTTGCTAATGCCAATAAAGATTTTACAGATGAACAATTGGGTTGGTTTGATGATCCAAACATTAATGATGTGTGGAACACTAATACAAACTCCTGGGACTATTATTATAATTATAACCTGGAAGAATTACTAATGCGAAAACAAAGCCCCCAAAGAAATATCAACCTTTCCGCGAGCGGAGGTGGTGATAAATCCTCTTTCCTTTTTTCGCTGGGATATTTAGATCAGCAGGGTGTTTTTAAATTCGGGCCGGACAACTATGATAAGTTTAATGCGCGCATTAACTATAACACCCGGTTTTCAAAAATATTCAGCCTCGATAGCCGTATTTCTTTTTCCAAGGAAGACATATTAGCGCCGCCCATTGGTGTTACCGGAGAGGGATTGATGTATGGCGTATATTCAATACGGGCAGCCCGGAACCCCATTTTTACACCCGGAACCGATGAGTCCAGGTATGCTTTTATCGGTACTATTTCTACCGCGTATCCGGTATTAAAAGATGGCGGTTATGATAAAGAAAACAAGTATAACGCAAATGGTGTTTTTAGTCTGGCTGCAAAACAAATAGTAAGAGGGTTGGATCTTAAAGCCGTGTACAGCCCCAGCCTGATACTTTCTGACAGGGAGATTTTCAACCGCACCATACCGCGCTGGACCATCGACCAGAATAAAAACCCGGTTGCCGGAACGCCCATCAACCAGGTGAACTCGCTTCAAAAAAACAGGCCGTATACTATCAATCAAAACTTTTTTGCAACGGCCGACTACGACTACAAGGTAAACCGGCATAGTTTTCATTTATTGGGCGGTTATGAGTTTAAAGAGTATAAATATGATTTTATACAAGCCATTCAGCGGGCATTATTGCTCAACAACTTCCCCACCCTGAACTACACAACACTGGCAAATGCTGACGTTGCTAATGTGGGCGATAATATACAGGTAAATACGTGGTTGTCTTATTTTGGAAGACTGTCTTATAATTATGCAAATAAGTATTACTTCGAAGGAACCCTACGCCAGGACGGAAGCTCCAGGCTGGCTCCGGGCCATAAGTTTCAAACCTTTTACGCAGGAAATGTATTTTGGAGAGCAACACAGGAAGAATGGTTTAAGAACGCTTTACCCTGGATCAATGAGTTTAAAATAGGCGCGTCTTATGGTACCGCAGGCGGTGCACAAACAGCCGATCCTAATTTGAATAACTACGATTTCCAAAGTCCGCTGGCCAGGGGTTATTATCCCTTTAATGATGCCCGCACGGCTTATTTCTTCCAGCCGGGCCTGCCATCTGATAGTAAAGCATGGGAGATCATCAGTACTGCCAATTTTGGCGTTGACCTGGAATTGCTGAAAAGAAGGCTCCGGCTTCATTACGATTATTTTATTAAAAGAAATGACAACGTTTTTGTAGCCCAGCAGTTACCGGCCCTATTAGGTGTTACGCCCAACTCGGCCAACCTGGCAGCCATACAGGTTAAAGGCTGGGGTGTTACCATTAACTGGAACGACCACTTTAAAAACGGAAGCTATTTTGTTTCTGCTAATCTCAGCGATGATAAAAATAAGGTAGTTAAATACGATGGCTCTGTTTCTTACGGTACGGGAATTAATGCCGCGCTACCGGGCATGTCAACCAATTCTATTTTTGGTTACAGGTCGGATGGCTATTTTGATAACCAGCAGGAGGTGGAAAGTGTGCCACGCAGAACTCCAAGTACCGGAGTGGGTGATATTAAATTAATAGATGTAAACAACGACGGCGTCATTAACCAGGGCAATAATACCGAGGCCAACCACGGAGACCTGGTATACCTGGGCAATACGAATTCGAGGTATGTTTTTGGATTTAATGCAGGTGCGAACTGGAAGGGCTTTGATATTTCTGTATTATTTAACGGGGTAGGTAAACGAAGCCTGCTGCTGGAGCCTTATGCCACAATAGCTTTTTATGACGGCTGGCGGATGCCGTGGGCTATTCACCAGGATTACTGGACACCGGAAAATCCCAATGCAAAATTCCCGGCAATCAGGTTTAGCGACAGGGTTAACGACCAGGTATCATCTCATTGGGTTCAGGATGCCAGCTACATACGCCTGAAAAACCTACAGGTAGGATATACCTTGCAAAAAAACGTTCATAAAATGAAAGCTTTTGGGGATATCAGAGTTTATTTCTCAGGCCAGGATTTATGGGAAAAAACAGGTATGTGGTATAACTATTTCGACCCCGAAAATACGGACAGGGTTGGTTTCAGCTACCCCATGTGGCGTAGCTATGCTTTAGGACTTAACATTAATTTCTAAAAACAGACTGGCCTTTTTCTACAACATTTAAAAAAATAAACAGATGAACCGTCTATTATATAAAAGATATATCAATGCTTTTTGCGCGGCATTCTCCATAGGAGTATTATTGGGTAGTTGTGTGAAGCGATTGGATCAAAATACACAAACATTGATTACCGACCCCATTTTCTGGAAAGACTCCACCGACCTGATAAGCGCCACCAATTATTTATATATAAGTTTACCCGACTTTGGCTCCGCAACCGAGGAGCTGTACAGCGATTTTGCGCTGGACATCCGCACCACAACTGTTAATACTATCAGTGACGGTTCGCGGGTAGTACCATCGGGAGACATACGGTGGAACAATGCATATACATATATACGTGCCGCCAATAATATCCTTGAGAAATCTGTTGCTATTGCCGATGGTCCCACAAAAACATTTTGCTTGGCGCAGGCAAGATTCTTCAGAGCCCTATCTTATTTCAATTTAGTTAAAGCCTATGGTGATGTGCCTTATATTGGAAGAACGATAACCGGAAGAGAGGATGAAGCCCTGTATACGCCCCGTACAGACCGCAGGGCCGTAGTAGATTCTATTTATGCGGATCTTGATTTTGCTGCGGCCAACTGCCCGCAGGCCGATCAGTTGCCTGGAAGCCCGGCAGCAGCAGGAAGCACTGGTCGCGAATACGGCCGTATTACCCGTAGTGCTGCGCTGGCGTTTAAGTCAAGAGTTGCCTTATACGAAGGAAGCTGGCATAAGTTCCACGGAGAGCCCGAGCTTAAAGGGACAAAGGATCCCAACAAGCATTTTACAATTGCCCGGCAGGCGGCACAAACCGTAATGACAGAAGCAAAGCACAGCTTATATACCAAGGATGGGGCCTTAAGTTTCCAGAACCTTTTCAGGTATCCCGGTGAAACTTATGCAAATAACAAAGAAAATATACTGGTAAGATTATATGGAAAGGACATAACGAATAATGTAAATAATAATGGTGGTTATATGCGGTCTTTTTTAACTGATGGAGGAAACGCTGCTACCAGGGCTTTTGTAACGCACGCTTTGTACTCCGACGGGTTGCCTTCGGGAAAATCTCCACTGGACTCAACCGAGAAAGAAACCGGCCTGCTGACGGATTATCAAAACCGCGATCCCAGGTTGGTGCTCACACTGTTTAAAACCGGAGATCCGTATGCATCTATTTCGGGAGGCAATCCTGTATATGGTAATACCTATTATTATCACCAGCAAAAATACTGGACCGGCCAGGCCGATTTTTTGGCCAGTCCTAACCTGTTTTTAGATTTTATTGCCATTCGCTATGCAGAGGTATTGCTGAATTATGCCGAGGCCACCTTTGAGCTCACTGGCAGCATTTCCGATGCTGATTTAGATATATCGGTAAAC
>JBCNOR010000158.1:0-9594 GCA_039593785.1 Niabella sp.
GTTCGCGAGTCGTGGTTTCCAACATGGGTTCTCCCTCGTTCAGGTATCTTGGTGAGGATCGAGGTAAATTCTTTCAGCGGCATACAACTATGGAACGCAGTATCACATCTTTCGGAGTGCCATTTGCACTAACTAACTTTGTTGTTATGTTTACCGCCGCCGAAGAAGAATCCGCCTTTGGTGTTGTAATGTATGTCCCCCATTGAGATACATGCAATGGGTTGGCTATATTAAGCCAAACATGACGATAGATTCCGGATCCGGAGTACCACCTCGTATTGGGCTGGAGTGAATTATTCACCCGAACAGTGATTACATTTTTTCCAGCTTTCAGATGTTTTGAAAGATCGTAGTGGAAACTCATATAGCCACTGGGATAATGACCCAGATGATGCCCATTGATCCATACGTCACTGTTCTGATATACCCCATCAAATTCAATCCAAACAGATTTGGATAATACCGATTTTGGGATATTAAATATTTTCCTATACCATCCAATACCAGTTGGCAAAAAACCACCTCCTCCACCTGTAGATGCCGCTTGCGAAAACTCGCCTTCTATACTCCAGTCATGCGGCAAATTTACGCTTCGCCACTTTGCATCTATAAACGTCTCCTTCTCTGCACCAACCGTATCTGTTTGCGAAAACTTCCAACCTTCGTCCATCAGCAATCGCTTTCGGCTGTTAGTTTGGCCGATGGCATAACTAAATGCGAGAATGGATACCAAAAACAGCAGTGGAAATCTGGGTTTCTTCATTTTCTATTCTTTTGTATTTATTTTTTAAGATCACAATAGGATGGCAATTGACAGGCTACTTATACGTTAGAAGAAATGCCCTTATTTCCCTCTCAGTAGCATCCAATTGATCGTGATGTAGATTATGACCTGAATCATCTATATGAACCAATTTCCCTTTTTGAAGAACGAGTGCAGCTTTATCATTCCTCTTTCGGGTTTCGTCTGGTGCATCTGCTTTCAATATAAGGGTAGGCACTTGAAATTTCGACAAGGCATTTTCCGATTTCATCAGCCCCCTCATTGCAGATATTCCTTCTGGCATAAAGGGCCCATGGTACTGCTTTTTAGAAAGTGCCCAATATTGTATATCCAATTGATGCCATTTGGGAAACTGCCGACGCCCGGTGGCCAGTAAATCTTCGAAGCGAAAATTATTTTGGCGAACCAAAATCTCCGGCCCACCAACCATGCTTATTGAAAGACGATCCGGAGAGACGGATTCTTTGAGCGTTTCAGAAGGGAATGACCAACGTTTGCTGGTGTCGCCCATCGAACCTTGACTGGGATTGTTAGGAATATATGGATCCAACAGGATAAGGGCTGAACCCAAATCGGGATACTCTGCACCTACCCGAATCATTGTACCAGCCCCCATGGAATGCCCCATCAATACGGGTTTTTCCAATTGCAATGCTTTCACAAATTCAACCACATCATATACCATGGTTTCTTCATGATCATTCACGGTAAACGGATCTGTAAGCCCATGTCCTCGCGCATCTACCATGTAAATGTTATATGAATCCTGTAGCTTCAAAGCAAGAGTTGTCCAACATAGTCCATTATCAGTTACGCCATGTGCCATTACCATGGTCGGTTTGCCGGGAGCTGTCTTAGTTTTGTAGTAATGAATTCTTATATCATTGGCATAAACATAACCATTCGTCCAGCCCTCAGGCAATTGTAAGGATTGCGCATGTGCAACCACGGAAATAAATAAAGTGATTAACCCTGTAAACTTAAAACACCGGGTCTTTTTTTCTATTTTCATTGATTTTTTTTGTCTGGCGTTAGGACTGAGTATTAATTTAAAAACTCACGACAGTTTTGTACTGCGGCGTGAAAGAAATATTATTTATTTTAAGATAAGAATCAGCCTCACCAAATTTTGGGATGTACTGAGGATACGGTTCAAGGTCCAGTAAGTAAGTAGCTGCTTTTTCCATGGGCCGGAAATACAAGACTTTTTCTTTAGGCTTCTCCGCCATGGACATAAATTTTCTCAATCCGATTTGCCATATCATTCCATTGTAAAAATTATCAGCCACTAATTTGCCATTTATAAAGTCCATCCCGGTATCGCCCGTGTAGTCTACATTTAAATAAATATCGTTCAAGCTGGAAGGAATTATTTCAGGTAAAGAAACTGCGTACTTCCTCGAGCTAATTTCTCTTACTATAGGTCGCAGTTTATAGGCTGGAAGGCTTAGCTGCCACGAAGAAAATGTAGTGTTCAAATTGATAGCTGCTATATTTCCTGCGCTCGCTTGTAAAACAGCTTTAGTCCTAGGATATATATCCAATTGAAATGCGTGGCTACTATCAGAAAACAATTCAAAACTGTTGCCGTTTTGTAAAACCAATGCATCTGAAAAGACGAGGCTTTTTTTACCCTTTAAAGAGACTACATAAGATTTCAGTGCCCTATCCTTATCAACAACTAACACACGTGTCTTTTTACCTTTTGCAATCACTGCAAACTCAGATATAGTTTCATTGCAGGTAACTAACGAACCTTTTACGGCAACGCCTTTTATTTGCTCAATTTTAGTACCGCGTTCAAATGAGAACGAACCTCTAATACCGTTCGGCGTGAAAAATACATAGTAGGGCGCATCCTCGTCACCCCTCATTAACAACTGCGCCGTAGCATAAATAAGCTTTGATCCGTTCAGATCGAAGTTGAATGGCAGGATGGCATTCTCTCCGCTATTTAAATTGAAACCACCGTTAGCGGGTATAACAACTTCGCCATTGGCTGTTTTTATTTTTACCTGGATATGCTGCTGATCCAACATAGCCGTATCATCCTGGAAGTTGTTCATGAATAAAAAACCACTATTATTTTTAAATCTTACCGCATAACGTAGATCTTGAATATTCTCAGGTGTTAACTGCGTTGCATTTGCTGGAAGCGCTACCGTCATAGGAGCCAAAAGATTACCAAAGTCGTTAAGGAAAAAGTGAGTGAGCTTTAGCCTATGAAAGCCTTCACGCACTTGCCCATATTCCCCGATAGGCCCCTGGTATTCGTAGGATATTTTATTAACACCATAAGCCTCATCATTCATGAAATTGTTTTTACCCCTTGGGGTAGAACCACTGTGGTACATATAATAACCAATACCGTTTGCACCACTTCCTAAACAACGATTAATCATAGCATCAAAACTTTTATGCACTGCTACCGGCCGCCTTGGATAAGTTAAACTTATTCCCGAACCCAGTTCTGCTGGCAATGCCGGATAGTCTTCAGGCTTGTAGCGAACAGGTGCATAATCCGGATTGGCATGCATGTTTTTGTATAGAAAAAAAGGAGAGTAATCTCTTTTAGGCGTCCAAAAAGGATACGCATAAGCAGCGGTAACCGGTATGGATTCGTTGGGTACAATGGCTGCATTACCCCAACCTGTAGCAGTATAAAGTGGTGTTATCATGCCAGCTTTTTCTGCCAACGTCTTTAATACTTTCATGTGATCGTTACCCAAGGCTGCATACGGATTTTCAGCCGTTGAAACAGCAACCCCTTCATGCGTTACATTTCTGTCTCTTTCTGACGCTGTAAAATCAAGGGGTTGACCGGGATAGGTAAGGCCCCAGGGTGCAGCACTATGTTGGTACTCGTTCTCAATCTGAATGCCGATGATGGGCCCGCCATCTTTAAAGTATAATCCTTTTAGCTGCTTGCCAATTTCGTTATACAGTTTTTCAACGTGCGATAAGTATAAGGAGTCGTTCGAACGAATATTCAATGGCTTACCCAGGAGCCAATCCGGCAAGCCGCCATTTCTTATTTCACCATGGCAAAACGGACCGATTCTTACAAGTGTGTACACCTGGTTTTTTTGGCAGAGTTCAATAAACTTCCGTAGATTTTTATCATCACGCCATTCAAATACTCCTTCTTTCTCCTCATGAAGATTCCAGAATACATAGGTTGGAATAACAGTGACGCCGCCTGCTTTCATTTTTTTTATGGATTCATCCCAATACTGATGCGGATATCTTGAATAATGAAACTCGCCGGTTACAGGAATAATAGGCTGGCTATTGAGGCTGATAAAGTAGTTATTCACGTCAATCCGCCCTCCCTTTGGATTAACACCCCCTAACTTTAGATGTCCCGAATATATTTTTTGTTCGGGTATGCTGGCATCAATCTCGTATTGCTTTAGCGTTTGGGAGAAAGCCGGAAAACCGAAAGCGATCAGGAAAGAAAAAAATAAGGCTTGTTGCATCTGTTTAATTAAATTGAAGAACTGCTGAAGATATTTCTACAAATGATGATTCTTTTATCGCATCCTTTTTCATATCGGAAGGCCGAATGGACAATTGAATCCACTCTACATTTTGCATTCTTACCTTATCGCCACTACCACCTCTTCCCAAAGCGGGTTCTATCCAGTATTTCCACTCACCTGGATAACCCATCGGCAATAGCACACTTTTCGATAGTTTCAATTGATCAAGGGGAATAACTATATCCTGCCATTCCGGCATAAGATCAATTTTCCCCGTCCACGCGGTGCCATCATTTTCCATTAATGTGATATAGGCCTGCTGCTGTTGATTTACCCCTCTCGCATTTAACAACAACTTTGTAGCCTGGCTAATATCGTTGTTCCTCGAAATGATTTTATCTTTTACAGGAATGGATACCGTATAATCGCTGAGGTTTTTGTCGTATGACAAAGGCAATTCGAGACGAAAACTTGCCTCACCGGTTTGTGATGATGGAATTAATTTATATACTCCAAAGCGCACACCCTCGCCAATTCGTGTAAAGCCCAATTTGCCGGCATCTTCAGCGGGATTGATTAGGCGGAGTGCGGTGTTTTCTTTCACAATTGCCGACTTCCAGGTACCGGCATCGTTATAATCCCAATCTGTAGGCGCTTTATTAATTCCCGACGGATAATTGATAACAGTATTTCCATCTTTAACAACAATGCAATACTCTAGCCATCCTTCGTTGGCGCGGTTGGCGGGAATTTCAGCTTTATACAAATAACCTGTATCTTTTTTCATTGGGATGGGAAAGCTACGTCCACCTTTTAAATACAAAGTGACGCTTTGAGGATCTGTATTGCCATAAACATTTGCAGTAATTGCAATTGGTTTTCCTGCATAATAAAAAGTTTGATGATTGGGAATAACCTGTATGGGCAATTGCTGATCGGCAGGCGCGTGAAACTCAGTCATACCGACAAAACCCAACGACTTAGGCAAATTATTTTTATTGAAGTTTTCATCCGCAGTAAGAATATATACTCCCGGCCGGATGTCGAACGCACCGCCACTGGCCGTGGTTTTATACTGGTTGCCTGCGTTAATAGCATGAACATTAAACCCGCCTTTTAAATCGGGAAGCGATAGCTGCATTCCCCATGTTTTACTTAGTGAGCGCATCACCAATTTTTCAGGGCCCGGCCGATTAAAAGGGTCCTTTATTTGTACCGCGTCAGGATATACTTCCAGCCGCCAGGTACCGGTTTTTATTTTATCCAAAAAGTAAATACCCTTACCCTCATATTTTACAACGGGCGATGAGCCATAACCCACGATAGTTTCCAATGCTTGTATATTTTGAGGAGTAGTTACAGTATTATTTGAATAAAGAAATTTCTTTGCGGTATTCATTTCACCCAGGTCTTCCTCATAGCTTATTTTAAACGGACCAAAAGCTGTATTGGTAGGATAATTTCCGTAATTTTTATACCTGGGAATTTGTTTCATCACTTCCCCGGCGATGATGGAGCTTACTGCTTTCTTTGGTGTATAAACCATATTTAAGAAATGCGTTTGCCAACCTAAATTATAGGGTGCTGTTGCCAGCATATCGTAAGAAAACATAGCAGCAAACTGGGCACCCACACTTCTGAAAGTTCGGGCCATTGCCGGAAACATGTAGCCGTTTAAAAGGTCGGGCGCATCGAACTCGTATACGATCCTGGACCGATTGGCGATTTCGGGACGCAACATCTCTGTTGAAAACTGATCGACATCAGGCAAATAATTTCCCTCCAGAGTTCCTCCGGAATTTAGCCCTGAAGGATACCAGGCAAAACTTACGCCCTGTATTTTAGATTGTCCGATTGGCTTTGCCATGTTAAAATCCTGGCTGTAATTATGATATAAAATTTTATTGCATCCCGTGCTTCTTATCGCATCAACCAGGGCATTGATATATTTTACAGACCCTTCCACATCTTTACTATGATGCGTGGGTTCATTTATCAACTCTACGAACAGAATATTTGGCTCATCTTTTAATGCAATGCCCGTATAGGGATTAACATGATTCAACATTTGTTTCAGGTAATTTTGTTGCGCTGCAATCGCTTTTGGATCTGTTCCTAATTCATTCTTTTTATAATAAGTAGAAAATCCGGTAGGGCGATTGATGGTATCCCGCATTTTGTCGGGAAACTGAGAACTATAAGTTACTATTGGACTAAGTAAGAAATAAATGCCTCTTTGCTTAGCTTTAAAGATCACATAGTCCATCAGGTTCAGGTGGTCATTGTTTACCAGGTTGCCCAGCGAGTCACTATTTTCATAATCGCCCCACAAGCAGAGTCGTAAGCCGTCCCATCCCATACGTGCAAAATGCGCCATATCCTCATCCACCATTCCTTTTAGATTGTCAGACACATATTTTGCTGCCCGGTAATCACAAGCCGATGGTAAACAATAATTAGCACCAAATAAGGACACCTCTTGTTTGTTATCACTCCAACGCACTACACCCTCTTTATCCTGATAAACAGTTCGGACTTTTTGCGCATGTAATTGCAAAGAAATTAATACTACAATTACTAAAAAGTAACAGGTTTTGGACATCATCTATAAATTTTTAATTTTTGAAATAGGCACTTCCGTCTCAGGATTAAACTGGTTGGATTGCATGTACTGCAAGAGACTATACATCAATTGCCGGGCTTCTGGTCTTTCTTCCTTTTTAGAAATCAGATCAATGGAGGAAACCATCAATTTGCCGTTACCCACCATACATTCAAATACTAACCCTAAAGATCTTGCGGTTACCCAATCGTCAATTACGCGGACAATGGGTTTTAGTCCTTTAGCTACTGAATCAAGGATCACCGCATTGGAATGGCTCATGGCATCCCACCACTGATAATTACTATGATAATCGGTTGGGAACAATTTTAGGGCAGCATGCTTAGGATTTACCAACAACCCCAATGTATGTGGGGCCTGGCCGTTCGTCCAGGCAGTATTCCAGAAGATACTTGAGAAACCAATGGCAATATCGCCACCATTAGCAGGTTTCAATTTTCCTTGTTTTAAGGTTAGCAATACTTTGCCTCCGTTGCTTAATTGCTGAATGGCTTTATCGTCTAACTGCTGCGTTATAAGAACATCATTACCTTGTTTGGGCAATTGAGCCGGATACACAAACCAGTCCCATGAATTTTGGTAAGACCCTATTGATAGGGTCAATTTCAATTGCGTAGGCTCAACTATTTTTTTGAGCGACTGGCTGATATGGCCAATTTTAATAGCATTGCCAATGGGTATCGGGGCCGATGAAAAAGTACCGTTGAATAATTGCCTACCAGCCATGTCGGTTACATACCATGTAGCCGGTAGATTATGAAGCGCTGCTGTTGCAAAATTTGAAACCTCAACAGGCAGTTCTAAGTTTTCGTTATTCAAGTACACCATTTTCGGAAACCGCGCCAAGGGAACCACTTCGTTACAGAAACTGCTGAACTCTTTAGCCGTAATATATCCTTTTTCTTCCCAGAAAGGATTGAGAACGCCTACCAGTGCAGTGCCCTGGCCGGGAAAATCATGTAAATCAAGTAATTGAAAGCCAGCAAAGTTGGGTGTTCTCAAAGCAGCTTCTATTTCCGACTTATAACACAATGCCTGCAGCTTTCCCGATGCCAGCAAGAAACTGTCAGCTAACTGCAGCAAGCCATTGTCCTTAAGCCTGTCCTGAAATATCTCAAAATTTTTTGGTTGAAGGGCACCTGTGTATTTCGTCATCTCTTTAAAATCAGGATACACGCACCATTGCCCTATTTCATGGCTAACCGTTGGAATCGTATATTTAGAGATCACCTCACTCCAGTCGAAATTGGTTTTAGGGCGTTCTCTATTGATTATACTTTTCAGCTCTTCTTCCCATTGTTGAATTCTTGGATGAGGTATGTTATTAAAATCATTCTCCCTTATGATCGGCCATCCAGCGCCGGCAGCGTAAACCAACCTGGTATCCCTGGCTTTCCAATAATTCACAAAGTTGGTGAGGTAAGCAACATGGTTTTTACCACCAGGTTCATTTCCAGATACCAGCATGCAAAAGGAAGGGTGATTGCCGTAAGCTTTTACGATGCGTTCACTTTCTTCATAAATGTAACGATCGATGGGTAAACCGGCACCCAGCTCAGCTCCCCAATTGGGCCATGAACCACATTCTACCTGTAAATAGACACCGATGCGATCCGCAGCATCAAAGGCCGCCTCGGGCGGGCACCACGAATGAAAACGAACATGATTTAATCCGTGAGACTTCACAATTCTGAATATGCGCATCCAGGAAGCCGTATCTGTTGCAGGATAACCAGTAAGCGGAAAGATGGCGCTTTCCAATGTGCCCCTGAGGAAAGTTTTGCGACCATTGATGCTAAACTGCGTACCCTCCACTTTAAAGTCTTTCATACCAAACTGAATATTTTTTTCATCGCGGCCCAAAGAGGCGCTATTCAATTCGACTTTTAATGAATAAAGATTGGGTGAGAACTCATCCCAAAGAAGTGGTGAAGCGCCCATTGGGTAGCTCAGCTCGAAATACACACTATCGCGCTCAATAGTTACAGCGCTAATTTGTGGTTTTAGTTTTTCAGCTTGTTTATTTTCAGTATTAGCTACCAATGTAACCGATGCTTTAACTCTTGCACGGGTGCTGTTTTTCACCCAAATCTTTGCCACAATCGTTTTAGCACTGATATCAGGAAAAATAGCTACACGGCTGATAGTAATTTTGGGCTTAACCGATAGATGCAATGCGCCAATCATACCATTCCAGTTGGTTTGGGTATGATCGGTAATGCTATGCGAATTGGGACCAACGTTTAGCGCTTTTATTTTATTATTGACGCGAATGGAGAGCTTGTGTTTACCTGGCTTTAATGCGCCTATATCAAAAACCTGCGCAGTGGATAAACTGTTTTTTGTGCCGACAGCTTTCCCATCGATCCATAGCGAAGTTTCCCAATGGCTGCGCTCAATAAATAATTCTATATTTTTTTCTGCCCACTCCCGGGGTATTACAATTTCTTTTTGATACCATGCAGCCCCAACATAGTATTTTTTAGGTTGTAGCCAAAACGGAACCTTTATATTGCCCTCCCGGCGATACTTTGCATATTCCGGCTTTACAAACCACGACGAATCAAATATACTTCCGGTCCAAGGTGTGTTTATACTGATATCATTTCCCTTATCGTTTGTTGTCATAGAACCCGGCAGCACTATCTTATCCTGAAGTTTCTTATTAAACCATTGTTCCCTTTCACCTACATTTTGTGGATCCA
>JBCNOR010000159.1:0-9527 GCA_039593785.1 Niabella sp.
TATGGGGATAACCCTGCGGAGGATCGGCTTTTCTCAATTTAAATTGACGATCCTGCGCACTTACCAGTGAAACGAGCACTACAGACAGGATAATGGTTGCTATTATTTTTTTCATTGTATCTTATTGTTTTAAAAATTTGTATTAGACCTAAGCAGCACGGCATAAGCCTCGTTGCGCACTGCATCAATAGTTAACGGGTTTTGAGTGATCTCCAGTAGTTGTTGTTCTACTTTTTCTGCCTGTGCCGGCGACAGGGACGCCAGTAATTCCATTTGCACTACCGGGTCGTCCTGTTTGTCAACTGAAGCTAAGATCAGGTTGCCTGCCTTTTCGCTTTTTTTAAGCACTTCCAGGGCCGCCAGGCGCACATTGCTGTTTTCATCATTATTCATCGTAAAATAGAGGGATTTCATATCATCGTCAGACAGCGACTTGCTTTTACCGGAAGCCAGAACCGCTGACAATCGCACCGATGAGCTTTCATCCTTTAAATCTTTTTGCCAATGATCCTGCGCCGGTTGGGTTATCGACGCAGCGCTGCTGCTGTTGACAACAGAGGGTGTGATGACCCGGTTAACCCGCGGTGCTGTTACTGCTTCCGGCGCTTCTGCTGGTGCAATTGCTACAGCTGTGGAGGATGAACGGTCCATTGAATCGGAGGGGGTTATTGGTGTAACCGTTTTATTTCCCTTTGTACCGGCTATCGACCGGTTATCCCTTTGGCCCTGTTGTAAAAGCATACCGATACTGGTGACGATCACAATAACCGCGGCTGCCGCCCACCAGTACCCCAACCGGATGCGTTTAGCCTGTTTGGGTGCGGCCACCGGTGGCTGCAGGCCTAACCGGGACTGTAGCTTACCCAATATATCAGCATCAGGCAGCTGGTCGTCAAATTGGTCCCGGTTTTCGTCCACAAATTTTTTTAAGATATCTCCCTTCATATTATACGGTCTCTTTTTGTAAAAGCGTCAATATTTTCTTTTTAGCACGATGGTATTGCGTTCGCACTGTAGCGTGCGAAATGCCTAACATTTCGGCGATTTCCTGTTGGGGAACGCCCTCCATTACATAAAGGTTAACGATGGTCCTGAATCCTTCGGGCAATGCCTCGATGGCTTTTTTTACGCCTTCCACCTTCATTTCATACAGGTCTTCATCTTCGGCTTCCTCTTCTGCAACCTGGTCGCGGTAATCCTCAAAAACAAATACCCGTTTATGAGCGCGTAAAAAGCTGATCGCTTTATTGGCAGCCACGCGTCTAGCAAAATGCGCGAAATGCTGAATATCGCGGCCTTTCATAATTTCCTGGTAAAGTGCCATAAACGACTCTTGTAACAGGTCCTGTGCCTGAGCAAAATCATTAACCAAACGCAGGATGGTATTAAAAACAGCCTTATTATAACGTAAGTAAAGTTCAGAGAAACCCTCTCCATTGCCCTGCCGGCACAGCTCCATCAGCTCCTGGTCGTCTAATTTTTTCGGTAGTTGCAATGGCTATTCTCTTATTTTCTGTTTGCCTGGGTACTTATTTTTTTGCGATTCTTTCTATTAAGGCGCAAGGTGTTGTAAAATGTTGCATCTGTTGCAAAAAAAATAAAATTCTTTTATTATCCGAGCCTATGGAAGAGAATGGTCGGTTCTTGGCGGGCTAATGGGATATGAAACTCCTGCCTTTCGGGCAGGTAGCGATAGATCCGAAGGGGCTCTTTTGGAGACCGAGCCGGGATATAAACCGAATTCCGCTATAGGGTTTGAGATTCCCCTGGCGCCGTATGAGCCAGGTATTTTTGTTGGATATAGTATTTGCACAGGTTATAGGCCGTGTTAATGTAAAAGATGTATCTATATATAAAAGCTAACGTGCTGGTATTCATCGTTGCAGCCATCATTTAAATGATGACCTCCCGGCACCCCCGGTTCAGCAGGCGTTTTCCCGGCTTACAGGCCAAGGAGTGTGTACTAATTGTATTTAGTCATCTGTGCATCTGTGGCAACTTAATCTTAATGCCGGCAGTAGCTTACAAACCCGGCGCCTATCGTTACAGCCATCATTTAAAATGACAGGCCCACCTGCAACCAGGCCCAGCAGGCGTTTTTCCGGCTTGCAGGCAAAGTAGTGACAACAATTGTATTCAATTATCTGTGCATCTGTGGCAACTTAATCCTAATGCCGGCGGTAGCTTGCAAACACGGGTCTATCGTTGCTCATTTACGTTCCTCGTTCTCCAAATGCTGGATAAATACAGAAGGGGACAAGCCCGTAACCCCTTTAAAAATGGTAGTGAATTTGCCATGTGAAGAGAAGCCCGCTTTTTCGGCCAGCACGCTGATCTTGTAGCTACGCCATTGAGGTTGTTCTTTCAGCTGCCTGATCATATAGTCCACCCTCAGCTCATTAATGTACCCGTTAAAATCCCTACCCTTATAGGTTTTGATCACGTAAGACAGGTACTTGATATTGGTATTGATTTGTGCAGCCATTTGTGAAAGGGTAATAGTGCCCGAGGTAAATTGTTGCTGTGCCTCAAATTCGCTCAAACTATTCAGCAGTCTTTGTAAGGTTTCTTCACTTAATAGCAAAGCACTGTCCTGCTTTCGGCCAATAGCGGCATCCGCCTGTTCAACCAGTGCACCGGTGTCGGCAGCAGTTGCTTCCGGCTCCTCCGTATCATCGGCATCCGTGTATACCAGGTAGTGAGAGGGCTTGCTTTGGGGCGGTGCCGGAACCAGCTGTTTTTTATCCTCAAAATAAGCCGTAAACAACCGGTGCTGCTGTTTTTGTTTGCGACGATAAAAATAAAAATAACTTCCACCCACCACAAGCATGAGTCCGCCGGCAGCAAGGGGAATGTTTTTGGCATTATTTTCTTGTTGTGCCTGTTGCGTTGTTTTTTCCAATTCCACAAAACTGCTGTCCAGGAACCTGGTATTGCGCTGTGTAATCTGTTCCCTTATCGAATCCTGTTTCTGGCGGGCTTCTTCAAACCGGGACAGGTCTTTTACTTTTAGAAAATAGCTTTGGGTGGTTTTTAGTATCTCGTTTTTTAATCGAAGGTATGAAGAGCGAGCGGCTATAGCATTGGCGCTATCCAGGTACTTTTTAGCATTGGTGGTATCTGATTTCTGAATATAGACAGCGCTCATGCCGTTATACACCAGGCCCCGCACGTGGTTATCAGGCATCTGCTTTAGCATCTCCAGGCCTTTGCGGTAGTGTTGCATTGCTTTCGCTGGTTGATTAAGGTAATAATAATTCAATCCTAACAACTGTTCATTATTAGCCTGGAAAAAATCTTTATTCTGGCTCACCTTGTCAAAGCTTTGCTTCGATACTTCTATATGGCGAATAGCCGCCTGGTAATTTTTAGCAGCCATATAGTAGTACGACAGTTCCTGGTTTACCAGCCCTGCTGCGCTTTGAGCAGCTTCGGGTTGGGGTATTTGTGGTATCAGCTCCAGCGCGCGGTCGCAATAGATCTTCGACTTTTTGTAAAGCTGCAGTATCCGGTATTGACTGGCCAGGAAACCGCATACTCTAACCTGCCAGCTAAAATCATTGGTCTCGCTGATTATTGTATAAGCCTGTTCGGCGATCCGGGTTGATTTTTCCAGTTGTTGTTGCTGCTCATATAAAGTTGCTGACAGCATCAGGCTTTTGGCTTTAAACTGTGGAGTGGTAGAAATACTAAAAAGCGAATCAGCAATTTCATGGGCCTTCGCCATATCAGTTTGCGCGGTCTCCAGGAATGTTTTGCGGTAAATATTGCTATAGGCTTCAGCATCCTGTGCCAGGGCTTTTATACATAAAAAACAGTGCATGAAAAGCGCCAGCACGCCAAATCTATATTTCATTTTTTCGAATAAAAGCGGTTGAGCCGCAACAGTTGAAGGTAGATGAATCGTAAAAATAGGCATTTGTTGAGAAAACATAACTGCCTGGCGATCGGCTATTTGCAATGGTCTTGCCGATTTCCGGAATTTGAGAAATTGGATCCCTATCAGTTAATTAGTAATCACTTAGTTAAATATGCTTATTTTTTTGCTGATGGGCTAAAAAATAGTTGCGAAACGCAATTATTTTCGGGCTTTTTTCCAGATTACGGCAAGACAAACGGTTGGATACGATACCCGATGCTGTTAAATTAGCGCTTCGTATAAGGTTAGGGCTCCATCTGTAGGGCGGATGGGGATACACTTAAAACACCAGTATTGATCATGCAATCAAAAGGGCTGAGAACATGATTACAAACCCTGCGGTTCCTGCACCTGGTTGCAAGCCGCCGGAGCGGGGCAACTGCGGGGTTTGCTTTAAGGAGAAGGGGGAAAGATGACGGATGATAGAAGATAGATGACAGGAGGCAGGTGATAGATGATAGTTAATAGATAATAGATAATAGATGATAGGTGATAGATACAGCAACGTTAAACATTGAATCTTGAACATTAAACGAATTTCGGATAATGAGTGATGACAGAAAGCCCCGGCATCCAGCGTCAAGTATCAAGCATCCAGTATCCGGCATCCTTTAATGTTTTGTCCTTTGTTCTTTTGGTTTTGTAACAGGCAGCGGCTATCTTGCGGCCCTCTAAACAAGCAGCCCTTATTAACTGGTGTAGTACCAAAACTACCCAAAGCAACTCTAAACTTAAATTGATCTATAGTAATAACAAACTAAACACTTAAAACAACCCTTACATGTTTAAAAAACCTTCTAAGCTACTGGCGGCTTTGTCGCTGGGTACAGCTATGCTTTTCGGCGCCCGAACGACCAACGCCCAATGTGGTTATTTTACGGGAGACGGATGCCCGATGACTAATTACAGTAATTATGGCGTCACTTCTACAGGAGCAGCTACTTTGGAGTACGATAACCTCGTGTCTTCTTTCCACACTTCCATAAGCAGGGACTACCTGGGTGTATACCGCATTTGGGGGGAGCGTGCAGCGGCTGATGGTGTTACCAACCTGTTGGTGCCTACCGAAATCAATAGTGTAAATTTCCCGGGGCTGACGGGGAGAGTATTAAAAGCGAGTACAGGCAGTAACCAGGGACTTTATATACAAACCATCGTATTAACCACCGATGGGCTTTTTGCCTGGGGTACTCCGGGTGGAGTTGTAAATGATGCGGTAGCTCCTAACACGACCCTACAAAAATTGCAGGCGACAGGCGGGGACCCTGCAACGGGGCTTCCCGCAGGTGTAGCGCCCGGCCAGGTAAAAATGATGTTTACAGCTTATCAAACCCTGGCCATTACTACCTGCGATGGTAACGTATATATGTTAAGCAATTTGGCTAATGGCGTTCCCAGGGGTGATGGAAGCACAGGTCAAACCAGTTGGGCCCTGGTAGAGGATGCCGCTACTAATACGCCTTTAACAGGTATTGTTGCGGTAAGGGGATACTCCAACCGTTTGGTAGCTCTGAGAAATGATAACACTTTATATACCTGGGGATTTAATGTATGGCTGGGCAATGGTACTGCAATTACCTTTTCTGCACCAAAGGCTGTTCAGATGACTTTACCCGCAGGCGAAGCAGGCAATGCTATTAAAATGATTGGAATGACTGGAAATTCAAGCGCCGCAACCTATTTTGTTTTGTATGAAAACGGGCATTTATACGGATTGGGTAATAACGCTCAACGCCAGGTAGGTGACTGGACGGTTACCAATAGAAATACATGGGTGCAACCGCGCTATCCTAATGCCGCAGGAACAGCAGCAGGGGCCGTAATGAATGATATCTTATGGGTTTCGCCACAGGAACATAATAGCGGAATTGGATCCACCAACGTAGTCAACAGCGCCTACCAGGTGTATAACTGGGGCTCTAACAGCGGTTATATGTTAGGCCGTCCTTTAGATGATAACGTTACTTATTATAATCCAGGCATACCCGCCAGTTTTGCTCCCAAAGTATTGGCTGCGGAAACCGGCGGACATACTACGATGCTGGCTCAGGCCTGCACCCAGAATTATGGTTATGTAGGCCATAGAGTTAACGGGAGTATGGGGAATGGCGATGCTATAGAAGTTTGGGAAACGGCCTTAACCTTTGCAACGGCCGGTGTCCAAATTTGCGGCGCTACTACGGTACCACAGATCTTAACCGGGGGCAGTGGTACTACCAGCACTACAGGTAGTTATTGCAATGGTAGTTCGTTAACGCTTTCTGGTATACCAGCCGGTGGCACCTGGGCCGTAGTTTCGGGCTCAGCAACTATTGCCGGTAACCGCCTTACTTTTACCGGTACCGGAGCCGGAACCGTAGAAATTTCTTATACTGCATCTACTGCAGACTGCCCGAATGCAGTAGCCACTAAAACCTTTACCGTAGGCGATTGTAAGATGAACTCGGTAGCAGGTACCATATGGAACGATGCCAATGGCAACGCAAGCCTGGACGGCACTGAAGCGGGTATCGACAATGATCTTTGGGTAAACCTGGTAGCACCTGATGGTACGGTGGCTGGTTCGGCTAAAGTGGCGGCGGATGGTACTTATAGCATTGCCATTGTACAGGAAAATACAGCGGCAGGTAACTACTCTGTTATAGTTACCAATGGCGAAAGACCTGTTGGCGCTCCGTTGGCTTCGGCAACTGCACCTAACGGCGATTATGGTTATACCGGTACCAGCGTAGGCGGTGTTGCCAATACCGGCAACCGCAGCGGTGTTATTGAAATTGGTGCATTATCCGGCGCTGTAACAGCGGTGAACTTTGGTATCAGCAACGATCCTGCTGTATTGCCTGTTAAATTTGGTTTTGTAGCAGCAGAGATTTTCAATAACCAGCTAAAAGTAAAATGGAATACCACCAGCGAGTTAAACAACAGCTATTTTGAAGTAGAAGCATCTGTAGATGGTACCCACTTCATCAGCATTGGTAAAGTAGACAGCAAAGCTACCAACGGTATTTCTGCAGAAGCGTTGGAGTATGAGTTTACCAAAGATGCAAGCGCAGGTGTAGTAGCCGCAGGTATTGCTTTACTGGTAGCAGGCGCTGGTTTATTTAAAGCACGCCGCGCACGTTATGCCATGATGGCAATGGCTTTAGGTATGGTAGTACTGGCTGCCGGTTGTAACAAAAACAGGCGTGACGCATTACCGGAAGGTAAAGTATACGTGCGCATTGCACAGGTGGATAAAGATGGAACGAAAAGTTATTCTAAAGTAGTTACTGTGGTGAAGAGATAGGATACGTGATGCTGGGTATTGGATACTTGGATGCTGGCTCATAGCTCGTTGACCTGACATCAAGTATCAACATTCAGCATCAAGCATCCAGCATCGTACAACAAGTATCTTACATCAATAAAAATCCCTGTAGTTGCTGTTCCGGCGAGGAAGGTAGCTGCAGGTTTTTTTGTGAGTACGGGGGCTTTGGGTGTTTAATGTTCAATGTTCAATGCTCGATGTTCAATGTAGAGCGTACATCATAGAACATACATCGTACACAGTTGATGAAGAACAGTTGATAGGAGGGAAGAAGTCAACGGTCGAAGCCGCCATCACCCGTGCTGTCTTGTCGACTGAATGACGAAGGAGCGAACGGAGAAATCACGAGGTAAAGCTGAATCCCGCTTCGTAGTGTGAGTTCCTGAACTGTAAGACTGGAGGCTATCCGGGCGGGCGCTCCGTTTCTTGCAGGAACTTCGGTCAGGATGAGGCTAACCGCGCCTTTCCGCCTTCGCAGTTAAGATATCAGCTGCAGATGTGTCTACTTATTTCAGGACGGGTTAGATTGTGAATAAAATATTGTGAACAGAATTTTTGTTCACAAAAAATAAGTTCACAAAATTGTGAATAACCTGTACGTGAATTTTTAAAATATTCACAGGCATTGCGTTCACAAATGAGCGTTGCCGGGTAACAGTTAACAGGTTGCCCTAATAATAAGGATCGATTTTTATACTCCTTTTGATTTGCGTTTTTCATGTCTCTGCACAGTTAAGAAGAATGCCTGGCTTTACATGGTACAGGCGAGGTAAATGGTGCGTAATAGGTGATCAATGGCGCGCGGTCGTACAGCGTAAAACGCGATCAACAGTGAATGGACCATAATCAGATTATCAATAGTGAATGCCATGCACGCTCGTATATCGTACAACTTACATCATATATGGTAAACAAGTGGGAGATACTTGATACAGGATGATTAATGTTCAATATTCAATGTTAAATGTAGCACGTACATCTAACACCGTACATCTTACGTTCTCCTAACTATTTCATCATTTGGTGTTTACGCAGCAAGCCACTAAATTGCAGCTGTAAAAGCCCTCATAACTGTAATAGGCCCTCAACTGCTATGCATTGAAGTTATTACCGGTAAGCTGATGCCCGCCTGCGTAATCGTAGGGGGAGTCTGCTTCTTTAAAGGCTGACGCCAGACTCTTAAACCATTTGTAACCTTTTAAACAATTTTTTATGAACCGGATCCTCCTGCTATTTATAGCGCTTTTTGTTGCTTCATCTGTTTACAGTCAATGTACCGGCCCCGCGGATGATTGTGATGGCGATGGTGTTTTAAATGTAAACGATCTTGATAACGACAATGATGGCATTCTTGATACCAATGAATGTAATCAATCGAACTTTTTCTGGTCCAATCCCCCGGTTATCAGTGGTAATACGGCAACCGGCACCATCAATGGTATTGCCTATACCTATACTTCTTCAGCACCGGTTGCAGCTACTGCATCTGTATATGGCCACAATGTTTTTCCGGTTAGCTACGGGGTTCCCAATGTAAATCCAACCATAAGAAATAACCTGGCCACCAACAATACCCTGAGTTTTGCAAGCCCCATGACCAACCCCGTGCTGGTATTTGCTTCTATTGGTAATGGCAACCTGAGCGTACCCATCCTATTTGAAAATGATATACAGCTGGAATGGTCAAGGTCGGTAACCCTGAATAATTCTAAACAAATTACAGGGAGGGAGGGCTATGCGATTGTTCGTATTAAGGGAACTTTCAGCAGCGTCTCTTTCAGGTACCTTACCGCTGAATCATGGTGCAATTTTGTATTCGGAGCAGATTTTCAGAATTGCGGAGATACCGATGGAGATGGGATACTGAATATGTATGATACGGATAGCGATGGCGATGGATGCCCGGATGCTATTGAAGGCGCTGCCAGCTTTACAGGTGCTAATCTTGGGGCTAACAACCGTTTGAGCGGCGCTGTAGATGCAGATGGCATTCCTGTATCAGCGGGGGCGTTAGGGCAGCAACCAGGCACCGCTTACCAGGCCGGGGTAAACGCCTGCGACCCTATTGCTTATCCTGTTGCGAAAGCCGTTACCGGTCAACCGGTAGCAACCAACCTGGCCGACAAGCCATTGATGGGAAGCAGTAATGTTGAAACGGGAGGCAGCACGGTAAACTGGTCGGGCCGCAACGCCACTATAACCAGCCTGCCCACTAATGATTTTGTGCTTACTTATAACGGGCATGTGGTTACCCAGGATGACCTGGATACGGGCGGCTATGTGATTGCCAATTACGACCCG
>JBCNOR010000016.1:0-20756 GCA_039593785.1 Niabella sp.
AGACTAAAGGAGATTGTTTTTACGTATTTTATTGATTTTCAAATTATAACGTTGGCCTTTTTGATGACATCCAAACACGCATTCTGTTAGATCCGGTTGCTGTATCTCAAAAAACGAACCCCCGCAAGTTGCAGGGGCTCGTTCTATAGGGATTAATTTGTATGAATTATTTCACTTTGTTTACAGCTACTTCGTTAATCACTTTTTTGCTTTTGCTTACGCTATAAGCGCTAACAGTTTTGCCTTTTAAATTAGAGATGGTGAAAGTAAGATCATACTCGCTGTACAAATCAGCATCAAACTGATAGTTACGTACAATTTTAGAACCACTTACTTTTTCATTGTAAATAACGTTGCCGTCATTGTCTGTAACCGATACAAAGTAAACTTCGTTAGTCTTATTGTTTAAAGACAGCCGGTAAACAGGTAAATCGTTAACATTACCAACATAGCTGATCTCAGCTTTTTTCTCATCTTCTTCAGCCGCAAAAGCAGTAGCAGTAAAAGATGTCGCAAAAAGTGTTACTAAAGCGAAAGCGAAAGTTTTTGTTTTAGAAATAAATGTTTTCATCGTATAAAGTTTTATATGTTTTAAAATTAATCTGGTTAAAAATGGTTTACCATTATCTGGGAAGCCATTTGCTTTGTTTGTTTGACACCGATCCGGTTGTCAAAGTGTTTGCAAATAATACCCCTAATTGAAAGGCTATCTGCTTTGCTTTTGAAAGAACTGTTTTCATAATTGTCTCCTTTTTTAAAGTCTTTAAAATTATTTCTCGTCAATATGGACCTTAATCGCCGGGCGGCAAACAAAACGAGACAAGCGAAAGTTGGTTATGAGCTCTTATAATCTATACCGGTATTTTGTATTCGATTATGTAATGATGACACAAAGATAGAACGCCCCGGAAGCGGATACAAACCAATGTTTGCTGGTTTTTAGGAAGCTGAAATTTAATTAAAATATTTTAATATTCTGATTTTCAGGTCATTATGTTTGTGAATTGAATGACGCCCAAGGGTTGGAAATAGTCGCTGAATACAGTAGATTATAGCTGGAAAAGCCGATCGGGCTGCGTTGCGCCGCCTCCAACATCTTTAAAATGGAAGCGGTTGAAGTGATGGAACAATATCGTATGTAATATATAGGTTTAGGTTTTCATTTTACTTCAGTTGTGCCGGTTTTGACACTGCTATCTATAGGTTTCTACGCAAAAAATTGGCCCCATCTATCTAAAAAATATTATCTTAACGGCTTCATTGCCTGCTGTTGAAGATTAAAAGGAAAAATATAATTTAAGAATAATGGATATTGCTGTTAGCAGGAGCTTACATCATTTCAGGACAGAGGTTGGAACCCGGTTTCAGCTTTACAACAGTCTCTTTACCTCTTTACCTTTTCATAAAATGGAAAAGACCGGTATACTATTGTCTCTTTTTTCAAGTATTTGTGAAGAAGGTTATGGGAAAGCTCAAAGCCCTATTGATATTATCAACGATTTTTTTAATAAGCATACCAGTTTAACTACCGAAAAGGAAAAGCTGGATCTTTTGTTTCGGTTTACGCAATATGTGGAGCGACAAGTAGTTTTATTTGATGCATTAGAAGATGCCGCATATAAAAATACGCATGACCTGAGCGGGGCCGGTACTTTAAAACAGGTGATGAGCGATGTGGTGCAGAACAATAACGAAGAGTCACTGGCCGAAATACTCAAAACCTTTTGTGTACGCCTGGTATTAACCGCGCATCCCACGCAGTTTTACCCTGGCTCTGTATTAGGTATTATACATGACCTAAGCAGCGCGCTTATTAAGAACGATTCAATAGAGATCAATACTTACCTGCAACAGCTGGGTAAAACCCCCTTCTTAAATAAGAAAAAACCAACACCTTATGATGAAGCCATCAGCCTGGTTTGGTTTTTGGAAAATGTTTTTTATACAGCAGCAGGAAGAATTGTAAACGAGTTGAAAAGCCAGTTTCCTGAAGCTGTTACAGACCAGAACCCGGTACTGCAAATGGGCTTTTGGCCGGGTGGGGACCGCGATGGTAATCCGTTTGTAAAATGCGATACCACTTTAAAAGTGGCAGATGCCCTACGTGGAGCCATTTTAAAATGTTACTACCTGGATATCCGGCGCCTGAAGCGCAGGCTTACTTTCCCGGGTGTAGAAGAGCCCATTGCCGCCCTGGAGCTGAAGCTATACGATAATGTATTTGTGCCTGGCTTCAAAATAAATATTACGCCCCAGGAGATCAAAGAAACTTTGGTAAGTGTAAAAACAATACTTGAAGAAAAGCATAATTCCCTGTTCACTTCACAGGTGCAAAGTCTTATTAATAAAATAGACCTGTTCGGCTTATACTTTGCTTCTTTGGATATCAGGCAGGAAAGTACGATACATCAGAAACTATTTGAAACAGTTGCTGATAAGTCTAATGGAATTATACCTGGTAATTATAAAGAATTGTCAGAAGCTGAAAAGATAAAGGCGCTGCTGCAAATAAACGGAGTGGTGGATGCCGGTATTTTTGAAGACGAAGTAGCGGCAGATACAGCGCAGATACCCATGGCTGTAAAAACCATACAGGAGTACAATGGAGAGGCAGGATGTAACCGTTATATCATCAGTCAGTGCAACAGCACTTTAAATATCATTGAGGTATTTGCGTTATTTAAAATGCAAGGCTTTGCCAATGAAGATATTCATGTGGATATTGTTCCTTTATTTGAAACCATCGATGATCTTAGCAATGCAGGCGAAATTATGAAAACCCTGTATAGCATTCCGGCTTATAAAGAGCATTTGAAACGCCGCAAAAACACCCAGACCATTATGTTAGGGTTTAGCGATGGAACCAAGGACGGCGGTTATTTAATGGCCAACTGGAGTATTTACCGTGCAAAAGAAGAGTTAACCCGTATTACCCGCTACTATGGTTTTGAAGTGATCTTCTTCGACGGCCGTGGCGGTCCCCCATCAAGAGGCGGTGGTAAAACCCATAAGTTTTATGCGTCAATGGGTAACAATATTTCCAACAGGGAGATACAGTTAACCATACAGGGACAAACGATTAGCTCCAATTTTGGTATTATTGATTCTGCCCAGTATAATCTTGAGCAATTATTGAATGCAGGGATTACCAATAATATACATGTAGACCGGCATGTGCCTTTAACCGGCAAGCAGGAGGAATTGCTGCAGGAGCTTTCGTCTTATGGTTTTGATGAATACAAAAAGCTGAAGGAGCATCCCTTATTAGCCAGCTATTTATACGAAATAAGCCCCTTACGTTTTTATAGCGAAACCAATATTGGCAGCCGTCCTGCCAAACGCGGAAAAACCCAGGGCGGTATTTCATTGAAAGACCTTAGGGCAATCCCGTTTGCAGGTGCCTGGAGCCAGTTAAAGCAAAATGTACCCGGGTTCTTTGGGGTAGGCTCTGCACTAAAAAAAATGGAATATATCGGTCGCTTCGACGATGTAAAAAAGCTATATGATGAGTCGCTGTTCTTCAAAACCCTCATCGATAATTGCGAGATGGCCATGTCCAAATCTTATTTCCCGTTAACGGCTTATATCGCTCAGGATGAAACTTATGGTGAGCTTTGGAATATGATTTATGAAGAGTACCAGCTTACTTACGAGTATATCGTCAAGCTTTCGGGCAATAACGAGCTAATGGGTAATTACCCGGTGGATAAGCTTTCGATTTCCATGCGCGAAAGGATCGTGTTGCCGCTTTTAACCATCCAGCAGTATGCCATGTCAAAAATACGTGCGTTGGAGGCCAATGGTGAAGACGCAGATGGTATAAAAGATATTTACGGAAAATTGGTAATGCGCTGCTCCTTCGGAATTATTAATGCCGGGCGCAACTCGGCGTAAACTTTTTCTTATACTGGAAACCGGGGTTCAATCGAGCCCCGGTTTTTTTTATTAATCTTTTATAGAAACTCATCCTTACATTTGTTTCCAAAAGGAAACTATGAGAAATATAGTAAACGCAGTAGCCTTTAGCCTGGTAGCTGCAATTTTATTGATATCCTGCAGTAGTGTTACCAGTAATGATCCTAATGCAGTGTTGCAGGAATTTTTCGAACATCTTGCTAAAAAAGATATTGATGGGGCTACCAAATATGTGACCTCAGATAGCAAGCCTACCATGCAGATGATGAAGAAGGGCCTGGATATGGCCGAAAAAATGAAAGACTCCCTGCCTCAGTCTGACCCCATGAAAGATTTCCAGGATGTGGTTATTGAGCCGGCACGGGTAATGGGCGACTCTGCATTTATTGTAGTTAAAAGTAAGAGCCAGCAAAGACCCGATGCAGAATTTAAACTATTGAAGCAAAGTAATGGCTGGAAGGTAGACTTTACTATGAGTACTTTAATGCGTATGGGCATGAAGAGTGTGCAAAGCCAGGGCGATGAAATAAGAGACTCTATTCATGTAAACAGCGAAGAAATACAAAAGGGAATGAAGATGGCTGATAGTGTTTTGAAGAATATGGATCCCCAAACACTCGAAGACATACAGAAAAAATTGGAAAACCTTAAATAGAAACTATGAAATTGATTGGATTAAGCGTGATCGTGATCTTGCTTCTCGCCGGTTGCAAAGGTGGCAGTGAGCAAAATGAAGCGGAAACCGACCTGGGTGCGGCAAAAGGATTTGTACAGGCGGCATTAAAAGGCAAATACGACAGGGCCGCGGACTTTATGCTGCATGACTCGTTAAATGATGAAAGGCTGGACGCCGTATCCCGTATGGAGCTATCGCCTGATGAAAAGCAAGGTCTGTGGGATGCCAGCATCAATATACACAGCCGTAAGCTCGTTAACGATTCTACAAGTATTATTGTGTATTCCAATTCATTTCATAAAGAAAACCAGGATACGTTAAAAGTGGTCAAAAAAGATGGCAAATGGCTGGTAGATTTTAAATACCTGTTCGACCATGAATAGAACTACTGTTAAAAGCATATTTTTGCAGACTTTTAAATAATTTTCAAAAACCAATAGAACCTTATGTCAACTATACAACATCCATGGCATGGTGTAAGTTACGGCGCAAATGCTCCCGAGTATGTTAATGCGATCATAGAAATTCCTGAAGGCTCAAGGTCGAAGTATGAGATCGACAAAGAAACAGGATTATTGAAGTTAGACAGGGTTATTTATTCTTCCTTCCATTACCCCGTTAACTACGGTTTTATTCCCCAAACCCTGGGGCAGGATATGGATCCGTTGGACATCCTGGTTTTATGTTCTCAAACGATCCGTTCCCTTTGCCTGGTACAGGCCAAGGTAATTGGCAATATGCAGATGATTGATAGCGGCGAGCGTGATGATAAGATCATTGCTGTAGCGCTGAATGATCCATCTGTCAGGCAATATGACAATATTGATGAGCTTCCCCAGCACTTTTTACTTGAAATGCGTAACTTCTTTGAGCAATACAAAGTACTGGAGGATAAAAAAGTGGTGATAGATACCTTCCAGGATAAAGAAACAGCGTTGCCCATTGTTACGGAAGCCATAGATTATTACAAAGAAAAGTACAGAAAACCCTAAATGATACGAAGGGCTTGCTTAGCAGGCCCTTTTTTAATAATAGGCTGCCTGATAATTAGCAGAAACAATGCAACCTTTTGATTAATAAAACCGTCCGTATCCAGTAGCTAACAACCCAGATATGTTGAAATATTTTATTGCCATAACCCTTTCGCTGCTGTCGGCTTCCCTTATACAGGCCCAGAGTGATTTTGCACGTACGGTGAAAGAGTACTACCGGGTCAATCCATTTCAGGGCAATTTTTCTTCTTTTATCAAGGCGCTCACAACCGATCCCTCTTTGATGAAAAAGGAAATTTACCGTCAAACGGATACAACGGGATATTTTGTAAAAGGGCAGTATGATGTTTTTAACCCCTATAGCATTAATGCCAATAAGGTGGATATGCTTTTTTATGAAAACGTTTATAAGTCAAAAAGCCGTGTGCTATTTACTTTTTATACCTACCAGCTAACCACTTATTTTCCAGACACTGAATTAGCAAGGCGTGCGGTAATAAAGGACTATAAAAAACTGGTTAGAAAGATCCGGAAAGACTTTTACGATACCCAAAAACAAAGTTTAAAGGGATATAATAATATTGAAGACGGGGAGATAACAGCTTTTAACAATTCGACTTCTCCGCTGGAACCGGTAGTCGTTAGCTGGCAAACCCTGGCAAAAACAAAGCAGCTGGGATTAACGATCATTTTAAGGTTGGAACAGGTTAATAACTATGCTTATCCTGTTAATTATAAGAGCAGAATTGCCTATGGCAGCAGGTTTTAAAGCCGGATGATTTTTGATCCATGAGGCTGCCCTGCCAGTTATTCAATAAATCGCCTGATGCACCTGAGCTGATGCGTTCGCATCCCTGTTTCATTATTGACAATACCCTTGTTGTCTATTTTATCAATACGTACTTTCCCGGCTGCATGTATGATCGTTTTGCTATCCAGTAAAATTCCGACATGAACAATTTTTCCCTTGTCTTCAAAAAAAGCAAGATCGGCAGGTTGAGCTTTTTTTAATGAGGTTACCGGTTGACCCTGCAGGGCTTGCTCCCAGGCGTCTCTCCATATAGGTAATCCAATCAGCTTGTACTGGGTTTGTGCAAAGCCACTGCAATCTACTCCCAGTATAGTTTTTCCGCCCCATAAATAAGGCGCATTCAGCCACAGATGCGCATTTTCGAGCAACCGGGTCTGCTTATTTTTAATGGTGGCGGTATTGATAGGTTCAGCGGAACAGGTATAAGGCATGCCCGCTATAATCCCTTTTTTATTCTTAAAGGCAGGAAGCGTAGACCCCAATGGTACCTGCATAAGTTGGTGGTTGATCTTTATTCCTGTTAAAAACCGGGAAGCCAGGAGCGGAGATTCCTGCATGGCCGTAGCCGCATTAATACCCGTAACCAAATGGGGTGTTAGCCATCCTGTATAGCCATCATACAGGCTCTTTACTTTCAGCCATTGGTTGTCTTTATGCCCCGTAATTTGCACAGTTTCTCCAAAAAACAGCTGGTTACTCATCTCTCTTCTGTGATTGGGCGCCTTACGCACGGGCGCCGCAGGCACAGTAACTATTGCATATACGGCCTTCATAGATGTAAATATAAAAGCTCTTTATCGATCTTCCCGATTGCATCAGCTAATAAATTCGCAAAACTTATGGAATTGCAAAGGGTTTGCATCTTTAATTTATAACTTTAGCCGGTGGGGAAAGACAAATACCAGGATATAAGCGATAAGGAGCTCTTGCAGCGTTTCTGGCAGACTCAGAATAATGAGTGGCTGGGCATTCTTTTGCAGCGCTATACTTTATTGCTATTGGGTGTTTGTATGAAATATTTAAAGGATGAAACGGATGCCCGCGATTGTGTGCAGCAGATCTTTTTAAAAGTGATACAGGAAGCCGGAAAATACAGGATCGATTACTTTAAAAGCTGGTTGTACATGGTGGCCAAAAATCAATGCCTTACCTTATTAAGAGATAAAAAAGGCAAGACCTCTGTTGAGCTCGATGATACCAACAGCCATGTAGCAGAGGATGTTGATGGCTTACCTGAAGAGGGAGCGCCGGCAGTAAGTGATGAGATGCTCCAGGAGGCTTTACAGGAGCTTAATGAAGAGCAATACAAATGTGTAACTTTGTTTTATCTGAATAAAAAAAGTTACCAGGAGATAAGCGAAAACACAGGATACCCTATGCTGAAAGTGAAGAGCCATATTCAGAATGGAAAGAGAAATCTTAAGATCAGTATCCAGAAAAAAATGAAAGCAGCTGATTCAACCAATGCAAGATGATTTAAAGAACATATTATCCGATGCGGGCGGTACCACCAGCCAGGATCAGCTATTCAAATACCTGAAAGATGAGCTGGCACAGGTAGAAAAGCACGACCTTGAAAGAAAAGCAGTGGATGATGCATTCGACAGCGACGCGCTGGACGGGTTGCAGGAATTAAAGGATCAGGCAAAGCTGGAACTGATTGTAGATAGCTTAAACAGGGATCTCAAAAAGCGTACTTCAAAGAAAAATGAATTACGCGATAAAATGAAGCTAAAAACCCACTGGACACTTTATTTTTCTATCATTATCTTTTTGATAATCATAGTTTTAGTGTATATTTATTTGCATCGGGGCATGCATACATAAGATCGGGTCGAAGTTGAAACACTAAAATTGTGCCTTTTTTTTAAATGGTGATAACAAGTAGTGTTTTACGCATAAATTGCCCTTTTTCAATATTAATTTAATGTTAACTGGTTCCGGAAGCTGATTTTAATTATCACCTTTGGGGTGCAAAAATCGAAAATTATGCAATGGAAAACTATAACAAGCAGCCTGGGTAATACTGCCTTTAGTTTGTGGAGCAACGGACGTAAATTATTGACGCTTGCTTATCAAATCCAATCCGACCGCGTGTATATTGAGTCGGAGGATGGAGAAAAAAGATATTTTAAGTGTAGAAATAAAGGCCTTTTAAAAAACAAGATTGTACTTGAAAATGAGTATGGGACCAATCTTGGTAAGTTGAAAAAAGAAGGCAGCAGGGAGTTTATCCTTATCGATGGTAAGAAATACTATCTGAATTTTTTGAACAATAAAGAGGTAGAAATAATTGCAGAAGATGCGCAGGAGCCGCTTACTGTATGCAGCCTCGATTTAGAGAATCCGACTACAGAAGCAAAAAAAGGCTTATTAATGGTGCTTTGCTATTATTTATTGGGCCACCCGCAAAAGCGCGAGCAGCCCGCCATGGCCGTTTAAAGCTTCTCATATATATCTTTAGAAAATTGTTCCAGCGAGGGATCCCTTGCGCCCATCAACAGTAGCACATTGCCTTCCTGCAGGTGTGGTCGCATATTTTCAAGGAGCTGGTTTCGATCTTCGACGAAATAGGCATTTTTACCTGATGCCCTGATATCATTGATCAGGTCATTGGCCGAAATGTCTTTGGTAGTAGTTCCTCCTGCGTAGAAGATCTCGCTCATCCATATCTCATCCTGGGGTCTTAAAGCTTCGGATATCTCTTTTACGAAATCACTTCTCAGGAATTTTGTAGGTGTGTATCCGTGGGGTTGAAACCAGGCAACCACCTTGTCTGCAACCGGCTGGCAACTTTTAATAGCTGCGGCACATTTTACAGGGTTGTGGGCAAAATCATCTACTACCCATATACCCGATTTGTTTCCCAAAACCTGGCAGCGCCGGTAAATTCCCTCGTAATGAGCCAGGGCTTCGCTGGCAGTTTTTAAGGGTACGCCGGTTTGAACAGCAGCTGTAACGGCAGCAACCGCATTTTCCATATTATGGCGCCCTGCAACATTGAGCTCGAAATGCTGACCCTCAATGTCGAAAGAAATTTTAAACCCCTTTTGCTGGAAACCGGTGGCAAAGAAACCAGCGCCCCGGTTTTCCCCTTCTATTTCAAAATCATTGACCAGGTGAACCGATAGCTTCCTGGAATGTTCGTTAGACTGGTTGACGATGAAAAAGTCGCTGTTATTCTTAAAGGTTTCAAATACGCGCATGAGCTCATCCAGCTCTTTATGATCTTTTTCAATATTGAGCAGCAACCCGATCTTGGGGTGGTATTGAATGATCGAGCCGTCGCTTTCATCGGCTTCTATTACAAGCCATTCGCTATTGCCTACAAAAGCATTACCGATTTTCCCTTTTTTAATCAGGCTTACCAGGCCAGCCCCGCTGATGATAGAAGGCGACAGGCCGGCATAGGTCAATATGTCAAATAACATGGCAGTGGTGGTGCTTTTGCCACTGGTGCCGCCTACCGCAATGGTTTTTTTACTCGCGGCAATAAGAGCCAGCAGTTCAGATCGTTTGATAATGGGAATACCCAGCTCTTTAGCTTTTTTTATCTCGATAACAGTGTCTTCAATAGCGGTTGAAGCAACTACAAGGTCTGTTGCAGCAGTAATACCGCTCCCATCCTGCAGGTAGCACTGAATGCCTTCCGTCTCCAGCTTTGTCTTTATATCTCCAGCTTTTCCTTCATTAAAAAAGCGGTCGCTGCCACTTACTTTCATGCCTGTACCCTGTAAATATTGGGCAATAGCGCTCATTCCGGCGCCCGCAACGCCTATAAAAAAGGGGGCTTTTATATTTTTTAGTTCAATATTCATAATATCAAAATTCCAACCAGTCTGATTTATTTTTTTTCAAATTATGCATTTGAAGAATGCGAATTCCTCAAACGCTATTTCTCATCCAAACATAAATATACAAGCGAAATGTACAAAGTTTTTTGGTTACGGATGGAGGTCAGAGAACAAATCTTCCGCATACTAATGAAGAAAAAGAGGGCGGGAAAGAGCCTGGGGAGCGATGATTTTGCCCCCATTGGATCTATAAAATATGGCAGATGTAGCAAGATTATTATATTTGCCAAATTCAATAATGACTATGAGCAATAATTTCAATCCTGATAAACAACATACGTTAAAAAAGTCAGTGAATATAAGTGGTACGGGTTTGCATACCGGCATATTGGCTGATGTAACGCTAAAACCTGCCAATGCGGGTTTTGGATTCCAGTTTCAAAGGGTTGATTTGCCCAATAAGCCTATAATTAAAGCGGATTGTGATCTGGTAACCGATACAAGCCGTGGTACTACGCTGGAGGCCAATGGCGCCAAAGTGAGCACGGTAGAACACCTGCTGGCCGCCTTGGTAGGCATGGGCGTTGATAATTGCCTGATTGAGATCAATGGCCCCGAAGTGCCGATAATGGACGGCAGCTCTATGCCCTATATCGAAATTATTGAAGAAGCAGGAGTGGAAGAGCAAAATGCAGCAAAAGCCTGGTATTCGATAGACGAAAATCTTTATCTTACCGATGAAGATAAGCGGGTTGAAATGGTGATCATGCCTGCGCGGGAATACCAGATTACCACATTGATCGATTTTAATTCACCGGTTTTAGGAACCCAGCATGCCGAACTAAAAAGCATGCGGAATTTCAAAGATAAAATTTCTTCCTGCCGTACTTTTTGTTTCTTACATGAACTGGAGATGTTATTAGATCATAACCTTATAAAAGGTGGCGATGTTAATAACGCGATAGTGGTGGTAGATAAACCTGTAGGTGACGCAGAACTGGACCGGTTAAAAAAGATATTTAAAAAGGACGATATCGAGGTGAAGAGTGAAGGTTACCTGAATAACCTGGAGCTTCGCTTCCCCAATGAGCCTGCCCGGCATAAACTGTTAGATATAGTAGGGGATCTGGCGCTGATCGGCTACCCGGTAAAAGGTCGTGTTATTGCAAATCGCCCGGGACACAGCTCCAACGTGGCTTTTGCCAAAATGATCAAAAAGCACATCAAGGCAAATAAGCATATCAAAGACGTGCCCAGCTATGATCCTACAACGCCTGCTGTTTATGATATTCAACATATCGAAAAAACGCTGCCGCACCGTTTCCCGTTTTTATTGGTAGATAAAGTAATAGAACTGACGGATGAAAAAATAATAGGGATTAAAAATGTAACTTTTAACGAATGGTTTTTCCAGGGGCATTTCCCGCAAAACCCGGTTTTCCCCGGTGTATTACAGATAGAAGCGCTGGCTCAATGCGGCGGAATGCTGGCCATTAACCTGAGTCCGGAAGGGCAATATGACACCTACTTCCTGAAAATCGATAACTGTAAGTTTAAGAACATGGTAAGGCCCGGCGATACATTGATTCTTAAAATGGAGTTGACAGCGCCGATCAGAAGGGGTATTTGCGAAATGAAAGGAACTACCTATGTGGGTAATAAGGTTTGTTGCGAAGCCGACCTGGTAGCCCAGATTGTAAAACGTTAAAAGTCAATTTTTGACACTTTTTGTTTTACACCGAAAAGGAAGTAAAGAATACCTCCCAGAACCGGGAACAAAAGTACAATAAGCGCCCAGATGATCTTATTGGTGCTGTCCTTAAATTGGTTGCGCAAAATATCTATCAATGCAAAAAGGGGAATCAGGAAAATAACGGAGATGAGCGCAATAATAACCAGTTCGTTTGTTCCAGGTGCAGTCATTTAAATTTTTAGCTAATTTAGTACTATTCGAAATAATACTGTTATGAATCTGAAATCACTAAGTTTATCCGTTGTCCTTATCATCGCATTGGGCTTTATATCCTGTAAAAAAGAGAAGGACGATAATAGTCTAAACGGGAGGTTTCAGGGAAACTGGATAGAAAATAGCGCTAAACAAATTGTTTTGGTAATAAGCACGCCGCCTGCCGGTGATGAAAACCTGCCCAATATGAGGCTAAATAACGGATCAACGACCTATTTTTTTGACTACCGTTTTAATAATGCAGGCGATTCAATTTATATCTCCGACCTATCCACCGGCGGAGCAAAGAATGTTCCTTATAAAATCACCTTTGCCGGTAACGGGAAATCGTTTACTATAAAGAAATTCCATACCATATTGCCGAACGCCGATCCGCTTACTTTTGATAAGCAGTAGGGTGTTTTTGGGAACTAACCAGGTAACCAGCCCGGTCATTCAGGCCTTTAAAATGAGCTGCAATTTCCATAGTTCACCAACTATTCACATTTCAATTAAAAGCCAAATAAACGCTCATTTTTTCGTAAATTTGTCCGTTGCCTCACGGGCATCTTTTAATGTGTAATCTATTATTGATTTTAGCCACATGATGTGCTTTATTTGATCCGGGATAAACGGGAGCTTTTAAAGAGGTCATGTATTTTTTAAATATTTATGAGCGAAGAAATAAAGGAAGCGGTAGCGGTTGAAAAGCCCGCTTATGGTGCCGACAGTATACAGGTTTTAGAAGGTTTGGAAGCGGTGCGTAAGCGCCCTGCGATGTATATCGGCGATATTGGTATAAAAGGTTTACACCACCTGGTATATGAAGTGGTAGATAACTCGATAGATGAGGCGTTGGCAGGTCATTGTAAGAATATCGATGTAACCATTCACGAAGACAATTCTATTTCTGTTCAGGATGATGGAAGGGGTATTCCAACCGGTATCAATAAAAAAGAGAATAAATCGGCCCTGGAAATTGTAATGACCGTATTGCATGCCGGTGGTAAATTCGATAAAGACAGCTATAAGGTTTCAGGAGGTTTGCATGGTGTGGGTGTGAGTTGTGTGAACGCCCTCAGTACACGCATGGTAACCACCGTTCAGCGTGAAGGAAAAGTATTTGAGCAGGAATATCGTATCGGTGTTCCTCAGTATGATGTAAGGGAAATAGGCATTTCAGAAAAACATGGTACGCATCAGCACTTTTGGCCCGATGCTTCCATTTTTACGGTTACCGAATATAAGTTTGATATTCTTAAAGGCAGGTTGCGTGAACTTTCTTACCTGAACAAAGGTATCCGCATATCGCTGACAGACCTGCGTGAAAAAAATGAAAACGGCGAAATTCTTTCTGAAATATTCTACAGCGAAGGCGGTATCACTGAATTCGTTGAAATGTTGAATACAAGCGCCGGTCGCACACCGCTGATCCCTAATGTATTGAGCGTAGAGGGCCATGATGAGGGTACCAATGTGGCAGTAGAGGTGGCGTTAACTTATAACGATTCTTTTAGCGAGCATATTTACTCTTATGTAAATAATATCAATACCATTGAAGGCGGAACGCACGTTACAGGCTTCAGGCAGGCGTTAACCAGGGTGTTTAAAACCTATGGAGATAAAAACGGCTTGTTTGAAAAAGCAAAAGTAACCATCGAGGGGGATGATTTCAGGGAAGGCCTGAGCGCTATTATTTCGGTAAAGGTTCCTGAACCCCAGTTTGAAGGCCAGACCAAAACCAAGCTGGGTAACAGCGAGGTGAGCGGGGTGGTGCAGACCACCGTGGCAAGGGTGTTAGAAGTGTTTTTGGAAGAAAATCCGAAAGATGCCAAAAATATCATCAATAAAGTAATATTGGCGGCCCAGGCCAGGGCAGCAGCGAGAAAAGCACGCGACCTGGTTCAACGTAAATCGGTTTTAAGTGGTGGTGGTTTACCGGGTAAGCTGGCAGACTGTTCAGATCGTGATCCGGAGCGTTGCGAGCTATACCTGGTGGAGGGAGATTCGGCAGGTGGTACAGCCAAGCAGGGACGTGACCGGTCGTTCCAGGCCATTCTTCCTTTGCGCGGTAAGATACTGAACGTTGAGAAGGCCATGGAGCATAAGATCTACGAAAATGAGGAGATCCGTAATATCTACACGGCGTTGGGTGTAACTGTTGGAACGCCCGATGATCCCAAGGCATTGAATCTGACAAAACTTCGTTATCACAAGCTGATCATCATGACGGATGCCGATGTGGATGGTAGTCACATCGCTACTTTGATATTGACTTTTGTATACCGGTATATGAAGGAGTTGGTAGAGCAGGGATACGTTTATATAGCACAACCTCCTTTGTACCTGGTTAAAAAGGGTAGAGAATCCGCTTATGCCTATAATGATGAACAACGTAAAGCCCTGGTTGAAAGAATGGGAGGAGGCAAAGAAGATTCTGTCGGCATTCAGCGTTATAAAGGTTTGGGTGAGATGAACGCCGAACAGCTTTGGGAAACCACCATGGATCCCGCTCGCCGTACCTTAAAGCAGGTAACTATTGAAAGCGCGGCTGAAGCAGACCGTGTATTCAGCATGCTGATGGGAGATGAAGTAGCGCCGAGACGTGATTTTATTGAAACCAACGCTAAATACGCCAAACTGGATATTTAAAGGGCATTAAGGCTTAATATATTCCCTGATATAATTAAATAGTTTTTCCTCTACAGGTGTTTCAGGCTTTTGTTTTTCTGCAAGAAATTTCTTGTAAAAGACAGAAGCCTGTTTTTTATTATTCAGGTTAACATCATATACCCGGGCTTTATAATACAGGTCATAAGGGTTCTGGAAAATATAATAGGAGCTATCGTATTGTGCGATGGCTTTTGTATATGCTTTGGTTTTTTCGTAATTATCGGCTTTACTTCTGAAGTAAGTCTTAGCCTCCTCCAGCAGGTTTTGCTTCAGACATTCATCCAGGAGCTGGTTACTTTTTGCAAAATCTCCTTTTTGTGCATAACACAAAGCTGCACAATAAGTTGTTGGTTCACTCTTCATCCCTTGCAATTCCAGCCAGTCACAAAGAACCAGGCACTGATCTATTTTTTTGGTATTTAAATAAGCATAAGCCAGGCTAATGTAAGCAGTGGGTTGTATAGCTGAGTCTTTTAACAATCGCTCTCCCCAGAAGATGACTTCTTTGTGTTTATTTTCTCTTGCGCTATAGCTTATTTTTCGGGCGACGATCTCTTCGTTGGAGGAGTCGGTTAATAGGAAGCTATCAATTACTGCAACCGCTCTCTTTTGCTCTTTTTTATAAGCCAGACCACTGGCATAACGTAACACAACATTTGCAGCTCGGGGATTTAATGAATAAGCTTTTTCTGTATACGCAAATGCAGAGTCTCTTTCATCTAATGCACTATACATCGTTGAAGCGTAAAACCAGTATTTGTATTGATCGGGCTGTAGCTGGGTTAGATTTTTATAAAAGCCAAGTGCATCTATATATTTCTTCATTCTCTGATAGATAATAGCTAAATATAAATTAGAAGGAGCATCGGAGGGGTCATGCTTATAAACTGTTTGATAAATCGGTAACGCGTTTTTTTCCTCGTCATTCATAAAGTAAGCATATCCTAAGTTGAGATAGTATTCTTTATTGAAAGCCGTTGGTGCATTTGTTTTTAACATCCGGATGGCCTGCCCATATTCCTGGTTTTGAATAAACTGTTGAAATTGTGCACGATCATAGGTGTTTTGTCCGCCAACAGCGGTTGGCTGTATGAGAATGATTATTATCCATAGAGCAGCAATGTTTTTCATATTTTTTGTATTTTTTAACCAGAAAGAAATCTTTTTACAACTCAAATATAACTAATTATTTAGTTGTAAAAAAGGTAATTCATCGAATAAATGCCCTCAGTTCTAAGTAAAACCCTTAATTTCAATTTTTCTTAATCAAAAAATATTAGCTATGGCAGATGTAACCCTTACAGCTTACAATGTAAAAACGAAAGAAAAGAATGTACCGATCCAGGAAGCCGTGATTTCAAGAACTGCAAAAGGCGGATACATTGCAAAAGGCAACGATGGCAAAGGCAATAAGTTAACAGCCCTTTTGGGAGAAGAAAAAGCACTGGCGGCTATTAAAGCTGGTCTTGCAAAGCAAGATTGGTAATACGCAGGTGTAAACTATATATGAACCCGGCAAACCCTTGCCGGGTTTTTTATGTCATGCCGGATGTACTTTTTTTGAACAAGGATGTTGTTTTTTACTAAATGGCTCTAAACGATAACGTTTGCGTAAATAAAGTACATTGTAATTGTCTCGCCAACAGGGATTCTGACTACCTTGTACGTTCTAATAGATTGCAGATGTTTAAAAAGTTGCTTTTATCGTTGTTGCTTGTTATTGGTTCGTACATGGGTTTTGCTCAGACAAATTGGATATTGCCCAGGGTTGCGGAAACAAAATTTAAGCCGGTTACTTTTAATGTTACTAAATATGGTGCCGTTCCCGATGGTCATCAATTAAATACCCGTTCTATTCAGAATGCCATTGATGATTGTAATAAAAAGGGGGGTGGAACAGTTCTGGTGCCTTCCGGTTTGTGGTTAACGGGTCCTATTGTTCTGAAAAGCAACGTAAATCTGAACCTGGCTATCGGAGCTACTTTATTGTTTACTAAAGATAAAACGCAATATCCGCTGGTAAAAGCCAACTGGGAAGGGTACGACCAAATGCGTAACCAATCACCCATCTCTGCTGAGGGGGCTACCAATATTGCCATCACCGGTAAAGGTATTATCGATGGAAATGGTGATGGATGGCGCATGGTTAAAAAGGACAAACTCACTGAGTCTCAGTGGAAAAAGCTCGTGGCTTCAGGCGGTGTCGTTTCTAAAGATGGGCGTTTATGGATGCCTTCTGATGGTTTTGCCAAAGGACAGGATATGAAAGATCCGGGCAGGATCACTCCCGACAGAGACGAAGCGCATTATCAGTTGATCAAGGATTTCCTGCGCCCTAATCTCCTGGTTCTGACTAAATGTGATAAGATATTACTGGAAGGCGTGACCTTTCAAAACTCGCCGGCCTGGAACCTGCATCCCTTAATGAGCAGCAATATCACGGTGAGAAACATCCAGGTAAAAAACCCCTGGTATGCACAAAACGGAGATGGAATTGACCTGGAGAGCTGTCGGAATGTATTAATTGAAAACAGCGTTTTTGATGTGGGTGATGACGGTCTTTGTATCAAAAGTGGTCGTGATGCTGACGGACGCGCCCGCGCTATGCCTACCCAGGACGTGATCATCAGGGGATGTACTGTTTATGCTTCTCATGGCGGTTTTGTAGTAGGAAGCGAAATGAGCGGTGGCGCTAAAAATATTTATGTGAGCAATTGCACATTTATTGGGTCGGATATTGGGTTGCGTTTTAAAACAACGCGCGGCCGTGGCGGTATCGTTGAGAATATTTTCATTAAAGACATTTATATGAAAGATATTCCTGGTGATGCCGTGTTGTTCGATATGTATTATATGGGTAACGATCCGGTGCCGATGGAAGGTGAAAAAAGAGAATTACCTAAAGTGCAGATGCTGCCGGTAGATGAAACAACGCCGCAATTCAGGAATATCAATATCAGCAATGTATACTGCAATGGTGCTAAAAAAGCCATTTTCATTAGGGGGCTTCCCGAAATGCATGTTAAAAATATTAAAATAGAGAACTCTATATTTCAGTCCGATATAGGAGTAGATATACAGGAGGCAAGTGGTATTACACTAAACAATGTGAAAGTCTTCAGTAAAAACACCAAACCTGTTATAGACATCATTAACAGTGATAATATCTCTATCAATAAATTTGATTATGCCAAAGAAACAGATTTATTGATACGGGTTGCCGGAGACAGGACGAAGGCTGTTGCAATACAGCAAACCAATTACAACAATACTAAAGTTAAGGCAAAGGCAGAACTGGGGGCCAATGAAAGCGCAGTACAAATCAAATAATGACCGTTATTTCCTGATCATTAATATTAAAATCCTTTCGAAACAATGATGAAGAAAATAGTATACGTTTTAATTAGTTTTTTATCCCTGCAGGCACAGGCACAGGACGTTCCTTATTCCCAGCAGATGGCATTAACTGCTATGCATATGTGGCCGGATTCTTTCAGTGTAACCCCGGGGCGTGCAGCAAGATGGAGCTATGACCAGGGGGTAATATTAAAAGGTATTGAAGGTATATGGCAGGCCACCGGCGATGGTAAATGGTTTAAATATATCGAGCATAGCATGGACCATTTTGTGCGGGAAGACGGAACGATTAAAGATTACGACCAAGATCATTATAATATCGATCATTTAAATAACGGTAAAGTATTATTGACCATTTATCGTGTAACGGGTAAAGAGAAATATAAAAAAGCAGTACAACTACTGCGTAAGCAATTATTAGCGCATCCGAGAACAAAAGAAGGTGGCTTTTGGCATAAACAGATTTATCCATGGCAAATGTGGCTGGATGGTCTTTATATGGGACAACCTTTCTATGCCGAATATGCGCAGGTGTTTGGGGAAGACACCGTTTTTAATGATGTGGCCAAACAGTTTGTGCTGATGGAAAAAAATAGCCGTGATCCTAAAACGGGGTTATTATATCATGGGTACGATGAGTCGAGAGAGCAACAGTGGGCGGATAAAAAGACAGGCAAGTCTCCTCATTTCTGGGCGCGTGCTTTAGGTTGGTATGGTGTGGCTATGGTAGATGCCCTGGATTATTTTCCTGAAAGCCACCCCGGCCGTCAGCAGATCATCGACATCTTAAAACGTTTTGCTACAGCTGTTGTAAAAGTACAGGATGCAAAATCAGGCATGTGGTACGATATTGTAGACCTGCCCAACAGGAAACCTAATTACCTGGAGTCTTCTGCAACAGCCATGCTTTCTTATACTTTGGCCAAAGGCGCCCGGAAAGGTTATATTGCTCCCAGCTATGCAGTAAACGCAAAGAAAGCCTTTGATGGGTTAACCAAATTTCAGCTGACAAAAGATAAAGACGGGTTTACTAGCCTGGAAGGAACGGTTTCTGTTTCGGGCCTGGGCGGCAAGCCCTACCGTGATGGTAGCTTTGACTATTATATGCGCGAAAAAGTGATCCAAAATGACCCTAAAGGAATGGGGGCGTTCATCATGGCAGCTAACGAAATTGAGATGATGCCTAAATTGGCAACCGGGAAAGGCAAGACCATCGTATTAGACAACTTCTTTAACAACGAGTGGCAAAAAGGCCCTTCAGGTACCCAGGTTCCATTTCACTATGTTTGGGATGAACGTGATAATAACGGGTATCAGTTTTTAGGGAATTTATTTGAGCAATATGGTGCAAAACTGCAGACCCTGAAAGCAGCGCCTACAGCTTCTAATCTTTCTAAAGCTTCTGTATATATTATAGTAGATGCGGATACAGAGAAAGAAACAGCCCAACCTAATTACATGACCGAAGCCTATGCTACTACTATTGCCAACTGGGTAAAAGCCGGTGGCGTATTGGTATTGTTAGGTAATAATTCGGTGAATGCCGAACAGGTACATATCAATTTACTGGCCGAAAAATTTGGAGTACGTTTCAATGGCGATGATCAGTTGATGGTGAAAGGAAATAATTATGAGCAGGGCGAAGTAACAACAGAAGCGGGTAATCCTATATTCAAGGTCGGGCGGTCTTTGTATATAAAAGAGATTAGTTCGCTGACTGTTAAAGCACCGGCAAAACCCATCGTAAAAACAAAAGACTTTGATGTAATGGCAGTTGCTCAACTTGGCAAGGGGAAAGTGTTTGTATTGGGCGATCCATGGATTTATAACGAGTATGTAGATGGAAGAAAGTTGCCTGCAAAGTACGAGAACTTTAATGCTGCCACAGATCTCGTTAAATGGTTATTAAAGAATGCGGCAGTTAAGTAAAAGCAACAGTTGAAACTTTATCTTAGTCGGAAAACAAAAAATATGACAAGGATTTTATTGGCAGCGATAACTTTTGTAGCAACATTTTGCTCTTGTGGTACAACCGGGGCAGAGGAAGAAAAGAAGACAGGAGACTCAACTGTAGCTACAACAGGTACAACAGTATTGCTGGATAATTACTTTAACAATGAGTGGAAGAACGAGAACGGCGCCCGGGTGGCATGGCATTACCTGTGGAGCGATACCAGTATGGGAGGCTACTCCGAATTGGGAGAACTTTTCAAAAAAGAAGGAGCTACACTGGCAACTTTGAAGGAGGCGCCTACCGCAGAAAATCTAAAAACTGCGGCTGTTTATATTATAGCCGATCCGGACAATGAAAAAGAAACTGCTGCCCCAAATTATATGACCGAAGCTTATGCGACAACAGTGGCCGATTGGGTGAAGGCAGGCGGTGTATTGGTTTTATTCGGAAATGATTCAACTAATTGCGAGCTCGATCGCTTCAATATACTTGCTGAAAAGTTTGGTATCCGCTTCAATAAAGATAATCGCCTGGTGGTTCAGGATCCCCACTTCGAACAAGGCCAGGTAAATGTGAATGCCGGAAACCCAGTTTTTAAAACAGCAAAAAATGTATATATAAAGGGGATCAGTTCTGTAA
>JBCNOR010000160.1:0-9523 GCA_039593785.1 Niabella sp.
GTGCTTTTTATGGTATCCAATCGCTTATTCAGTTATTACCAACTGAAAAAAGCAATACGTTGCTGGTCCCTTCCGTAAGCATCACGGATGCGCCTACAGTACAATACCGGGGCCTGATGCTGGACGTAGGCAGGCATGTGTTTCCGTTGAGCTTTATTAAAAAATATATCGATTATATCGCATTACATAAAATGAACTATTTCCACTGGCACCTTACCGAGGACCAGGGATGGCGCATCGAAATAAAAAAGTATCCGAAATTAACACAGGTAGGCGCTTACCGTAATGGCACCATCACCGGCAGGTATCCCGGCACCGGCAATACAAGTGAAAAATATGGTGGTTTTTACACACAGGAGCAGGTAAAGGAAATTGTTAAATACGCTGCAGACCGTTTTATTACAGTGGTTCCCGAAATTGAAATGCCCGGGCATGGCAGTGCGGCCATTGCTGCTTACCCCTTCCTGAGCTGTTTCCCAGACAAACCCACTTATTATTTCTTTAAAAAAGTAGGTAATAAACCAGCCAACTGGGCAGGAGATACCACCGGCAAAGCAGTAATGCAAAGCTGGGGAGTATATGATGATATCTTTTGCGCCGGCAAAGAATCAACATTTAAATTTTTACAGGATGTGTTAGACGAGGTGTTACCTTTATTCCCTTCTAAAATTGTACATATAGGAGGCGACGAAGCCCCTAAAACCAATTGGCAAAATTGTCCTAATTGTCAAAAACGGATCAAAGAGCTTAATATCAAAGGAGACGGTAAGCACAAAGCAGAGCACTACCTGCAGAGTTATTTTGTACAGCGAATGGAAAAATACCTGAACACCAAAGGTAAAACCCTTCTGGGTTGGGATGAAATACTGGAAGGAGGTTTGGCACCGAATGCGTGGGTTATGAGTTGGCGCGGTGAAGCAGGCGGTATCGAAGCCGCAAAAGAACACCATAATGTTATTATGACCCCTACTACCTATGCATATATCGATTACCAGCAGGCGAAAAAAGAAGATTCGGTTACAATTAGCGATAACAGAGGCTTCCTGCCAATCGAAAAAGTATATAGCTGGAAGATCTTCCCCGACGCCTTGTCAACAGAAGAAAAAAAGTACGTGCAGGGCGGACAAGCTAATCTCTGGACTGAATATATTAATAATTCATCCAAAGTTGAATATATGATATTCCCGCGTGTAGCGGCAGTAAGTGAAGTGTTATGGACGCCCCAGGAACAAAAAAACTGGGATAACTTTAGCAAACGCTTAGAGGTTCAGAAAAAGCGGTATAACCTTTGGGGCACAAACTATTTCGGAAAAAATAAATAAATTATTCATTAATTAATACGGCTACTCCAATCAAACAAACCCAAGCAATGAGTAAACAACAAACTTCAGGGAACCATATCGACAGTCTTGAAAAGATCAGTGTGAATATCCAGGCCGATGTAAAAAGTGGTTCAAAGGTAATTGCACAAACTATTGCCAACCTCATCAGGCAGAAACAGCAGCAGGGACAGAACTGTGTACTGGGCCTCGCCACAGGTTCCAGCCCTAAAACCCTTTATGCAGAGCTGGTTCGTATGCACAAAGAAGAAGGCTTAAGCTTCAGCAATGTGATATCCTTTAACCTCGATGAGTACTATCCCATCAGCAAGGAAGCACCGCAAAGCTATAACCGCTTTATGCATAACCACCTCTTCGATCATGTAGATATTAAACCAGAGAATATCAACATCCCCAACGGTGAAATAAAAAAAGAAGATATTAAAGCCGCCTGTGCAGATTATGAAAAGAAAATTGAAGCAGCCGGCGGTATCGATCTGCAGATACTGGGGATTGGCAACAACGGCCATATAGGTTTTAACGAACCCGGATCAGGCATTTATACCCGTACCCGCCTGGTAAACCTCACCAACAGCACCCGTTTGGCTAATGCCTACGAGTTTGCCAATATTTCTGAAGTGCCCCGTATGGCCATTACCATGGGCATCAGCACCATTATGAAATCCAGGCAGATCATTTTAATGGCATGGGGACCGGCTAAAGCTGTTGCTGTGAAAAAAGCAGTGGAAGACGAAGACTCAGAGATCGTTCCGGCCTCCTTCCTGCAAAACCACGATAATGTAAGCTTTGTGCTGGATGAAGCCGCAGCTTCGGGTCTTACCCGTATTAAGTCGCCCTGGTTGACCGGCGACTGTGAGTGGACGCCGAAGAATATTAAAAAAGCAGTGGTGAATATGGCTTTGCAGCTGGGTAAAACCGTGCTGAGCCTGACCAACGAAGATTATAATGACAATGGCCTCAGCGACCTGCTGGTGGAAAAAGGCGATGCTTACGAGATCAACCTCGAGGTATATTATATGCTGCGCGACAGCATTACCGGCTGGCCCGGCGGAAAGCCCAATGCCGTGATACCGGCACACCCCGAAAGATCGGAGCCTTACCCTAAAAGATGCATCATCTTCTCGCCCCACCCCGATGACGATATCATTAGCATGGGTGGCACTTTCCAGCGACTGCATGACCAGGGACATGAAGTGCATGTAGCTTATCAAACATCGGGCAATATTGCTGTTACCGATGAGTTTGTGACCCGCTTTTTAGATTTTGCGGTTGGCTTTAATGGAATTGCTGACATCAACTCCGATAAACCCGGACAGATCTTAAGCGAAGCCAGGACCTATATCTCCGGTAAAAAACCCGGACAGGTTGACTCGCCTACCATCCGTGCTTTAAAAGGATTGATCCGCCGCGGCGAAGCCAAAGCTACCTGTAATTATGTGGGCATCGATCCTAAGAATGTACATTTTCAAAACCTGCCTTTTTATGAAACCGGCACTATTGAAAAGAAACCTTTGGGCGAAGAAGATGTGGAGCTGACCATACAACTGCTACGTGAAGTAAAACCCCAGCAGGTATTTTGTGCCGGAGATTTTGCCGACCCGCATGGTACCCACCTGGTATGCTTTAATGCGGTGTTGAAAGCCCTGCAACGCATCAAGGCAGATGGCGATGAATGGATCAACGACTGCTGGTTATGGTTGTACAAAGGCGCCTGGCAGGAGTGGGATATTGAAGATATTGAAATGGCCATACCCATGAGCCCGGCACAGGTGCTCAAAAAACGTTTTGGCATCTTTATACACCAGTCGCAGAAAGACAGTGTACCCTTCCAGGGTAGTGATGACCGCGAGTTCTGGCAAAGAGCCGAAGAAAGAAATGCAGCTACCGCAAAGATCTATGCCGACTTAGGACTCACCCACTATGCAGCTATGGAAGCTTTTGTGAGATGGCAATATTAAAGCAGCACAGCCCTGTAAATGGGCGCTCTGATAGTACTAAAATGTCGCAGTAACCTGCGGCATTTTTTGTTGCTTTTATTATAATGAGCTAACCGGTCCTTATTTAGCCGTAAATACTAATAGTTGTGTCAGCTTTTGAATTGGATTTAAATTTTGACACTGTTTTTTGTGTCAATTTTAATTGTGTCATTTTTTTCTGACACAGTTTTTTCTGACACGATTTTCGACCATTTCTTCCGGCTAGCCTGCCGTATTACAGCACAATATTATTCTTCGGAACTATAGCCGGCGGCAAATTGTCTTCATCCAGCATATCACGCATATCAATTTCGATAGTACGGCTAATTTGAGTAATGGGTACATCGTTAGCACTTCCTTCAAATGGATTTACAGAGCTCTCTCCAACAGTATCCAATGTATGAAAAGCCCAGGTAATAGCTGCGGAGAAAGGAATATTAAACCAAAGCGAATAACCTTGTAAAAAGGTGCCTTCTCCCAGCTTATCAAACTCCCTTAACAAGGCAAAGGGTACTAATATTACAAAAATAAACAACAGGTAAGTAGCAATAGATGAAAAATTACGTGGATACGGAAAATTCTTAATACGCTCTGCCTTGCCCTGGTGATCGGTCAATTTCATCAGGCCCTGTTGCAATTGCGTCCATTGAAAATCGTTAATGGTTCCATTATTTCTTAAAAAGGCCAACTCTTCCGACTGTACAGCAGTTAACTGTGTAGCACGATTCTTTTTAGAGAGAATATAGGTTAGCTCATCCTGTCCCAGGTAGCGGGCCAGCTCTACATCGATCTTGGTAAGTGTTTCTGGTATATCATAATGAGATGATCTGAAATTTTCATTACGTTTATGGCTCATATTCTCCCAGGCGCGAGGTTCCCGTAGCTGGAAACGCAAAGCTGTAAGCCATGCAAAGTGCCGGTAAAACATTCGTTTCGCAACAACAGATTGTTTGCCGCCCAATGCATCGCGCAGGGTATAAGCAAAGCTCCGGCTGTCGTTTATAATAGCCCCATAGATCTGGCGGGCTTCCCATAAGCGGTTATAGCTGGCATTATTCTTAAATCCAACTATGAACGCCACAGCCGTACCCACAATAGCCGTAGGCTGCCAGGGTAAGGCTAAAAATTTAAGTCCGAAATAATACAATACGGTTGGTACCGTGGCCAGGAACAACATCCAATAGGTGTCGTGGCTGGTCCATTTCATAAATTCTATAGGTGTAAATCGTCTGCCTGCGTGCATATTAGTTTCTATTTGTTGGTACGAAACACCAAAAATAGAGTCTTAGAATCAAGAAATCAAGAATACATTTTAAATCGGCTTTTCACGATTGGTCTATTTCAAATAATCAAAAACACTTACCCGCTGATATTGGAAACTTTATTGAAACCACCTGTTTTAAAAAGTGGCAGGCGCTACAAGACTATCACGATGTGCATTTCCATTATCAAGCTGGTTTTAAACATCGGTATTTTTCAGACGCATTTACCTTCAGCAACGGGTTAGGTTCTTCACTGTTACGCCATCTTTTAATATCTTCATTGATCAATTTAATTAAGATGCAAATAAGAGCAGCTCGTTTAGAAGACCTTGACACGCTATTAAAATTTGAACAGGGCATTATTGAGGCTGAACGGCCATTTGATGTCACTCTGAAAACAGAACATTTTCATTATTACGATCTTAAGGCAATGCTGAACCAAAATGATTGTGCTATTGTGGTAGCTGAAGAAAATGGGCAACTGGTTGGAAGCGGTTCTGTCCGTATTCTGAAGGGGAAGAATTACAACAACTATACCTCCTATGCATTTTTAGGATTCATGTATGTAGATCCGGCATATCGGGGCAGAGGTGTCAATAGCCTAATCATTGATGCATTAAAGGAGTGGACAAAAAATAAAGGCCTGTCAGAAATACGTTTACAGGTTTATAGCGAAAATAGCAGCGCTATCAAGGCTTATGAAAAAGTTGGGTTCAGACCTATTTTAACAGAAATGAGACTAACTTAGCAGGGCCTTTTAATCCTATTTATGAAACAGCATACCACAAATTATTTCAACACCCTGATAGAAATCGCAGAAGACTCGCCCGTAGAGACAGCCGAAGTACCTGCTTCAAAAGGAGAAACTAAAACAGTTGCACGGCTTCAATACGAACTGTTGGCTAAACACCCTTACAAATACACTTCGGATGATGTTATGTTCCTTGTATATGCGCAACGCAACGACCTTACCCGGGCAGAATATAAAGCTGCCAGGGAATTATTTTTTTCAAAAGGACAACCCTGCATGAGAGCTTCACCACTTACTAAAAGATATGGGTTTGGCGTACATGCCGATCAAAATGGTAAGATTGCCCTTTACGGCGCCGGAACTGCAGAGTATGACCGGTTACTAAAAGATGAAAGTGTAAAAAAGGTAAAGGCTATGCGTACTTCCAGGAAATAACGCTCAAAAGCAGGCATGGGTGTAACCAGTTATTAGGGAGCTACCCGCACCTTTAATTGCACATACTGGCATAATCACCCTCAAACCGCTATTCTTCTACCTTCTCTTCGGCCTTCTCCCCGTTTTCTACGATATCGCCTGGCTTAAATAATACGTTTTTCATAATAATCCGCCAGTCTTCTTTTTTTCGCAGCAAAAACTCCAGGTCCATCGCAAAGTGAATAAACTCTTCCTTTTGCGCCTGTTTCATGATCTTTTTCGCCTCCCTGTCTTTTTCTACATGAATACGCTGTTCATACCAGTCAATCGCTTCGGCTTATTCAATTAACGACTGGATCATTCTTGCGAATGTTCTTACCGGTTGTGATAGTTCTTCCGGGGGTTCATGATACTGATCAAATCCCATAGTTTTCGATTTTAATGACTTCAAAACAATTATTAAGCCAAGAGTAATCTGATAGAATATAAATAGATCATCCTTGCATTGTTACATATAAAAAGTACTTTATCTCTTTCATGATGCAAGTACGATCAATAAAAGATATAGATGCAAAAGCCACTAACCTTACAACAAAATGTATGTGTATACTTACGATATCAGGTTGGGGAGTATCCGAAAATTACCTGATGTTTTCACAGAAAAAGAAGAAAAAGGTAACGCCCGCGATATTAAATAATTTTTATCATGCTTAATAAATTAATCGAAAAGCAAACTATGCTCAGCCCGAAATGGAACCGGGTTTAAGAGTGACAGCGGGTTTGGTATTTGCAACCGTATTCTAACTATAACTACTTCTTCTTATTCATCGAAAAGCCAGCCATGGCTAATATCACTAAAAGAATAATAATAAATTCAAGCATTTTATAAAAATAGGGTTTTGTAGTTAGCCACCCGTATTGGGCGGGTATTTTATTTTTAGTTGACCTACCTGAAATCATCGTCCGTATGGCAAACTCTGTTCCCGATTCATTCCGGATTTCTTTTTCAATTTTGGCTGCCGGTCATTGCAACGATTATCGGGAACTAATAACACGATTATGCCGCTATATATAAAATTCGTTTGGGCAGTACTTGTATGTACGTTTTTCAACCTTTACAAATTCTCTGAAAAAACGCTGATGAAACCTGAAACAGGTTTTTCCGCAAGCAGGCAATCCCATCACTGGCAGCTATTAGAGCGCATAGACTATTTCAAAAAACGAAAAATCTATTTCGTTTAACCCTGTGCTTTCGCTTCTTCAAGATCCTGATAGCTCAAATATCACTCATATGCTACCAGACATTTAAACGCTATTGGTTTTATCAATGGTTTTATTCACAAAATTTATACTATTGACGCCTGTTTCATTTATACTTTTTAGTACAAATAGCCTACCTTTGCAAAATGAACACAGACACAGACCAATTAGTAAAGCCCGAAACCACAGAGGTTGAGTTTGATCCGATAGAAAGCCATGTAAACAGCGAATATAAATATGGTTTTGTAACAGAAATTGAATCAGAATCTGCACCTAAAGGGTTAAGTGAAGATATAGTACGTTTTATTTCAGCAAAGAAAAATGAACCGGAATGGATGCTGGAGTGGAGATTGAAAGCCTACGCTCAATGGCTTAAAATGAAAGAACCCAACTGGGCAAACGTTACTTTTCCGCCTATCGACTACCAGGATGTTATTTATTATTCTGCCCCTAAACAGAAAGTAAAGCCAAACAGCCTGGATGAAGTTGATCCTGAACTGATCAAAACTTTTGAAAAACTGGGTATTTCTTTGGAGGAGCAAAAGCGTCTGACGGGAGTTGCGGTAGATGCCGTTATTGACAGCGTTTCTATTGGCACTTCTTTTAAAGAGCAGCTGGCTGAATTAGGTATTATTTTCTGCTCCATGAGCGAAGCGATCCAGGAGCACCAGGATTTGGTGCGCCAGTATTTAGGTAGTGTTGTTCCTGTTACTGACAATTATTTCTCTGCTTTAAACTCTGCGGTATTTAGTGATGGTTCCTTCTGCTTTATTCCCAAAGGTGTTCGCAGTCCGATGGAGCTTTCTACTTATTTCCGTATTAATGCTGAGAATACCGGGCAGTTTGAGCGTACTTTAATTGTGGCTGAAGAAGGTGCTTATGTTAGTTACCTGGAAGGATGTACTGCACCTATGAGAGATGAAAATCAATTACATGCAGCGGTTGTCGAAATTGTTGCTTTAGATAATGCAGAAGTTAAATACTCTACCGTTCAAAACTGGTATCCCGGTGATAAAGACGGTAAAGGCGGCATTTACAATTTTGTAACCAAGCGTGGTATTTGTAAGGGTGTTAACTCTAAAATAAGCTGGACCCAGGTTGAAACCGGTTCTTCTATTACCTGGAAATATCCCAGCGTTATTCTTCAGGGAGATAACTCTATTGGAGAATTCTATTCGGTAGCAGTGACCAATAATCGCCAACAGGCAGATACCGGAACGAAAATGTTACACATCGGTAAAAATACGAGAAGCCGTATTGTAAGCAAAGGAATATCAGCCGGTTATAGCAACAACAGTTATCGTGGTTTAGTCAGAGTGGGCAAGAACGCGGCCAACGCGCGTAACTTCTCTCAATGCGATTCCTTATTATTAGGAGATAAGTGCGGTGCGCATACCTTCCCTTACATCGAAGTAAAAAATAGTACGGGTATGGTTGAGCATGAAGCTACTACCTCTAAAATTGGGGAAGACCAGATCTTTTATTGTAACCAACGCGGTATCGATACTGAAACTGCGGTTGCTTTAATCATCAATGGTTTCGCTAAAGAAGTGATGAACCAATTACCAATGGAATTTGCAGTTGAAGCCCAGAAACTATTAGCAATCAGCCTTGAAGGAAGTGTAGGGTAAATTTTAATTTAAGGTTTAAAATTTAATGTTTAAGAGTACCAATTATTAATCATTGTGATTTAAAACGTTATATCAATTTGGATTATTAATAAAATTTCTGAACACTTAAAATTTAAACCTATGGCAACAATTAAACGCTTTGAAGACCTTGATATTTGGAAAGACGCAAGGATGATATGCAATGAGGTTCGCAAAATCATTTTAAACTCTGATCTAAGGAATGACTACAGTCTTAAGGATCAGATAAGCAGATCATCTGGCTCTATTATGGATAATATTGCTGAAGGATTTGAGAGAAACGGAAATATCGAATTCAGACAATTCTTATCAATTGCGAAAGGTTCAGCGGGTGAAGCCCGGTCTCAATTATACAGAATTTTTGATTTTGGATATGTGGACCAACAAGCATTTGGAACTCTAAAAACTTCGATGGAACTTTTAAGTGGAAAAATAGGCGGTTTTATAAATTATCTTAATAACAATAACTACAAAGGAGTAAAGTTCAGAAGATCGGACAACGATGGTAAACTTTAAACTCTAAAACATTAAACTTTGAATAAAATATGTTGAAGATAAACAACCTGAGAGCAGGTATTGAAGATAGAGAAATATTAAAAGGAATTAACCTGCAAATAAATCCAGGTGAGGTACATGCTATAATGGGACCCAACGGTTCGGGTAAAAGCACCCTGGCTTCTGTATTAGCCGGAAAGGCAGATTATGAGGTGTTAGGTGGATCAGTAGAATTTCAGGGAAAAGACTTATTGGACCTAGCTCCAGAAGAGCGTGCGGGCGAAGGTGTGTTCTTAAGCTTTCAATACCCTGTTGAGATTCCAGGTTTGAGCACTACCAATTTCATGAAAACAGCCGTAAATGAAGTTCGTAAATA
>JBCNOR010000161.1:0-9515 GCA_039593785.1 Niabella sp.
CCGCGCGCCTGCGCGTGCTGATCTCCTACCTGGTGATCGTCTCGGCCGCGACCCTGTTCATTGCCTTCTCGGTGGGCACGCCGAAGGTGCTCTCCGCCAGATCTACTTAACTGCCGGATCTGAGGTAATGAACTATACTTATACAGATTACAGGGAGATTAGTAAATCCTCTTTTTTTGGTAAGCTGAATTATTCATTCGATAACAGGTATATACTGGAGTTGACAGGACGGTCGGATGGAAGCTCAAAATTTGCACCAGGACATCGCTGGGGGTTTTTCCCTTCGGGAGGTTTTGCCTGGAACGTACATAACGAAGCTTTTTTTACCAGTGTTTTAGAAAGCGGCGCGATCACGAATCTTAAACTGAGAGCATCTTATGGCCTGATAGGTAACGAAAATGTTGGACCTTACCTTTGGCAGGAGTCTGTAAATAACTATGGCTGGATGATAAGGGTACCCAATCCTGAATTTTCATGGGAGAAGCAAAAACAACGGAACCTTGGCGTGGATCTGACTGCGCTTAACGATCGGCTGAGCTTTACGGCCGAGGTGTACCGTAAAATGTCTTATGATCTGATATATGACCAATTTTCCGTACCTCCGCTAACCGGTTCTAATACGCTTGTGTCGGCAGTTAATATCGGCTCGGTAGAAAACAAGGGTTGGGAGCTATCCGCAAATTGGTCAGATAAGGCGGGCGATTTTTCTTATAAGATCGGCGGTATGCTTTTCGATAACCGGAACAAAATGCTAAAAGCCGGGTATACTGATATGGATAGCCTTATTTTTAAAGGTAATAACGACCGTATATGGTATAAAGGCATTCCTATCAATAACTATTATGGCTTTGAAACAGACGGTTTCTTTCAAAGTCAGCAGGAAATTAATGCTACTGCTGCAAAAATGCCCAATACCTTACCGGGCGATATTCGTTATATAGATCAGAATGGGGACGGGGTTATTAATGACCAGGATCGGGTTTACCTGGCTGATCCATTGCCTCATTTTAATTATGCAATCAACCTGGATCTGCATTATAAAGGCTGGGATTTCTCTGCATTGGGGCAGGGAATTGGAAAACGTACCGGCCGTTTGATGGGGCAGGAAGCATATCCTGTTTATGTTGATGGAAACAGTAATAACCTGGGTGCTCCCAGAGTTGAATATGTAGCCAATCATTGGTCGCCCGAAAACCCCAATAGCCGTTTCCCAAGGCTTTGGACCGGTCCTACCTCAAATACCTTACTAAGTGATGTATGGTTAAGCAATGCTGCTTTCTTCCGGGTCAAGTCCCTGCAATTAGGCTATACCTTTCCAAAGATCGGCAGAAGCTTCAAGAATTTCAGGATATACCTGAACGCGCAGGACGTATTTACAATAACCAGGTGGGAAGGATTAGATCCTGAGCGCATCGATGTGGATAGCCCGGGAACTAACGATGGGAATGGTAATTATCCACGCATGGCAACTTACAGTTTTGGAATCAGCACAAGTATTTATTAAAACTCTATCTAATGAAAAAATGCATAATAGCGTTAGCAATTGCTATAATTTCTTTATCGGGATGCGAAAAGTTTTTGGACAAGAGAGACCCAACCGCTACTTCTTTTGATGAATTTTTTACTACAGAGGAAGATATAAGACGGGTCGTATATAGTAGCTTTTTAGATGCGTTTACACATCCTACAGAACGTAGACTGTTGTTTTATATGATGGAAGGCAGGAGCGATAATGCATACGCCAGAATCGAGACTGATCACCACATGATCATTGCTAACGGGAACCTTACCAGCAATAGCCGGGCATCTGAATATTACTGGACGCTCTTTATGAAACATATAGGCCGTATCAATACCTACCTGAAAAATATTGATATCCCTTATGTTGAAAATGCATCAACCCGCGAAAGGTATAAAGCCATACTGGAAGGATTACGGATATGGCACTATTTCCGCACTACTTATTATTGGGGTGATATACCATTTGTTTTAGTACCTGTTAACCTGGAAGAATCAACGCCTCCGCTTACGCCACAGGCTGAAGTATTGGATAAATTATTTGAGATGAGCGAGGATGTGGCGAGCCGGCTACCCGAAGATGAAGGAACCACTAATGTTTATATGTTCAATAAGTATTCTTTTAAATCCGTTGTGATGCGCTACGCCCTGTATTTTGGCAGGTACGAGCTGGCAGCACGTTTGGCTAAAGAAATTATCGACAGCAAAAAGTACCAGCTGAATGCCAAATACGGAGACCTGTTTAATTATAAGGCAGATAAAACGAATAAAGAGTTTATTGTTAAGTTCGATATGGAAAGCCATGCTAACTCGGCTACCCAGTCATTCGAACACATGGCTCCCCAATATCGCACCGGTAGGGGACAGTCTTATTGTGTGCCCACAAAAGCACTGGTAGATGCCTACTGGACAGCGCAGGGCCGGCCCATTGATCAATGTCCACTGCATACTAAAAAAGAGTACGAGCTAAACCCTAAACTGAATCGTGATCCACGTTTGGTGGTAAGTATTTTTGGTAACGGAGATTTGCTTAATAATGAAAAAATTGATGTATACGACTCCAAGAGTATTTTTTACTACCAGAACCTGCGTAGCAGCCGCACGGGTTACTGGTTTAAAAAATATGTGGATGAGGCAGATCTGTTTCGCACCGGAGGCAATATGCATTTTGGCCTTACCCGCTATGCAGAGGTACTGCTTACGTATGCCGAAGCTAAAATTATGCTGGATGATATTGATGACCTGGCTAAAAATTGTATTAACCAGGTGCGTCAGCGCGCGGGCCTGGATATGACCATAGCTGATGTAACGCTTGGTAGTAAAACCAGGCAGGAATGGATCGCATTATTACGTAACGAAAGACGTATTGAATTTGCCGGTGAAGGTTTGAGGTATGATGATCTGTTAAGATGGAAAATAGCCGATGTGGCCCTGAATCAACCCGTGCTGGGTCATACCCGCATAATAAATGGTAATATGGAAAGCCTTAAAGTAGAAGACCGCAGGTTTTTAAATCATCAATACAAGTGGCCGTTTCATGAAAGCAGCTTATCTACTGAACCGAATCTGATTCAAAACCCGGGTTATTAGGTATTGTGATACAGGCACGATTTTACTAAAATGCTGCAGGCTAACTGCAGCATTTTTCTTGTATCCTTTTATGAACATAACTGATTATATCGCCAACAATCAGTTATCCTGCGACTACTAACTGCAATGTATAAGCGATTATCTGGTTGCTATATAAATTCTCTTTTATCTTTTAATACCGCACCATTTAATTTTATTTTTTCAGGAGCGCCTGCTCAGCATATTCCACACATTTTTGAACTTCCTTCACAGCATCAGAAGCAGGAGGGATGGGGTACTCAAGTTCAACGCTCACCGGGATGGGGTAGCGCATTGATTTAAGAAGGTTTAATATTTCGTTGATCGGCGTATCGCCCTGCCCCCAGGGTAAATTAGAGCCCCCGTTTTCTTTATTCTTCCTGTCTTTGAGATGCATGGAAGTGATTCGCTTATGATTGGCCTTTATGAATGCCAGCAAGCTTTCCCTGGTATTGTTACCTCCCGCTGCAATATAATGGCCGCAATCGAGGTTGATGGCATTATAAGGAGATTGAGCAAGTGCCGTTACCCAGGCCTGGTCATTACCCTGCAGATGATTATGATAAGAGACATATACCTTGTGCTTAGCTGCCAGCCTGCCTAATCTTTCCGATTGTTCAGGCTCTTTGGGTAACTCTACAGTAACAGATTTTGCCCCTAGTGCTTTTGCTGCTTTTAAGGCATATTCAATTTCTTCATCCGTGTTATCGGGTCCCAGCGCATTCGGCTTAAAAGCATAAATGCTGACACCGGCATCACTAAACATTTTTTTTACTTTTTTAAACCCTTCGATAGGTACAGAAGCACGCCATGCTGCCACCTGTTTAGGGTCCGCCGGTTTTCCCAGGTATGCTTCCACGGGATCACCCATTAATTCCGTGGCGCTAATACCACTTTTTACAATATGATCCAATACCTGTTCAAGTTTGCCTGGCATAGTGCGATAAGAATAAGTAATTACCCCTACCTGAACACCCGAAAATTTCGAATCAGGTTTTTGCCCAAAACTAAGAAGATGGCATAGGCTGAGTATACAACATAAGATAATCTTTATAGTAAGAGGATTGTAACGCGTCTTATTTATTAAAGAAGAATGCATAGGGCAATAATGTTTTTATTCATATGAAAATAATCCTTCTAAGTTAATCAGAACGGGACATACCTGCAAATATACCTCTGGCAACAGCACTAAATTGTTTAAAATAAAAGACCGGTTCCTGGTCCCGTGCAAATGTAGTGTTTAGAAAAGGGGGGAGGAAATTCGATATTTTGGAGTGGTTACAACTCGTACACTTCTATTGGCAGTAAATCAGGATCTGTGAAGAAGGTGAACTTTTTGCCGGTAAATTCATCTACGCGAATGGGTTCAGGTATAATGTTTTTTGATTGAAGATATTTAACGGTGTCATCAATATTTGTAACGCTAAAGGCAATATGCCTTAGCCCGGTAGCTTCAGGCCGTGTTAGTCTTCTGGGCGGATCGGGGAAGCTAAAAAGTTCAATTAAGTATTGACCGTTCAGGGAAAGATCCAGCTTATAAGAATTTCTTTCGGCTCTGAAGACTTCCTGCTCAATTGTAAATCCGAGTACCTCTGTATAAAACTTTTTCGACCTTTCATAGTTCGAACAAATAATAGCTATATGGTGCAATTTTTCGATTTTCATCCTCTAATGTAAGAAGTCTGTACTAAATTATTGCAGATATAAGTTATAACATGTTATTCTTGCCGCTCTTCGGTGGTCCATTGAGTGCTGCGGTATTTTTTATAGAGATGATCTGTGAGTTCTACTTCTCCATTTTTACTCACGGTAAAGATTTTCTTCTCCCATTCGGTGATAGGATCCCGCCCGGTCTTTTGAAAATGCCGGGTTGTTACAACAATGGTATTGGATTTCACTGTCAGCCATTCTTTGGTCCAGAAAAGATTATTGCAATCACCACCCTCGTCTTTATAGGGATAGTAAGCCAATACATATTGCGGCTTTCCCTTTTTAAGAATGTACAATTCTTTTATTTCGTCTTTGGTATTCCATTCATTATCGACTTTTTTTATTTGAGTAACAAATGTCTGTGCATTGACTTTAAATGTTTTTGCCTGTGCAGATACTATGCAGGTAGCTGCAAAAAAGAAAATGATAGACAATAGGATTTTGATATTCATTATTATTTAGGGGTCAGTTTTTTACTGCAGGCAAAAATAATATCTGTCTGAAATATATCCGTCTTCCCGGGAATTTCTAATCATCCGGTTAATAAAAAATATTGGATACTGCCGGTATAATATTCCGGCCGGGCTGGAGGTGAAACAAAGATCTCCGTGGGCATTCAACTCACGGAGATTCTTCAATCAGCATTTTTCAGGGACTGTGCCTGGGTGTTTTGCAAGGTGTATTGTTGGGGCGTATGATATCTGCCGGATACAGCCTTAATGATCGCGGTTAACTAACCTATTCAATAAGAACTTTGCAAACATATAAAATCCATGTGCCCGGAAAAAGGGTATTTTTCCCGTATTGATGCGAATCAGGAGCTCTACTTTGTTTATTAAAATATAGAGGGCTAATCATAGTCCTTATCATTTACCGGGGCGGGAGGTAAAGAAAAAATAATTAATTTGGGGGCTTGAAAATAGATAAAGCCTATTATAGCAACCCGGATGTGCTGTTCCTGGCCAGGGATCTCCTCGGTAAAGTGTTGGTAACCCGGATCAATGGAGCAGTTACGTCAGGCATCATTACTGAAACGGAAGCCTATGCCGGGGTGACAGATAAAGCCTCCCACGCCTACGGTAACAGGCGTACGGGCCGAACCGAAGTAATGTACCAGCCGGGTGGTGTTGCCTATGTTTACCTTTGTTATGGCATACATTATTTGTTCAATGTGGTTACCTCGGTTCAAGACGAGCCTCATGCTGTGTTGATAAGAGCCGTGGAGCCTTTAGCTGGAAAAGCGATCATTGAAAAGAGGCGCAACAGGAGTATTGATAAGGCTTCCGTTTCTTCCGGCCCGGGCTCGGTAAGTAAGGCATTGGGAATTGATCTGGGTTTGAATTCAAAAGATTTAACGGGAAACGAAATATGGATTGAAGACCATGGCTCCCGGTACGATGATAGTGAAATAGTGGCAGCACCCCGCGTTGGTGTGGATTATGCCGGCGAAGATGCTTTATTGCCCTGGCGTTTTTTCGTCAAAAATAGTAAGTATGTAAGTAAGCCTAATAGGTTTTAGCCCTATTGCATTGTAAAGATGATTTACCGGATGGCACCAGCTTGCTAGCCCAGCAAATAGCGAATGGCCTTCATATGTTGAACCAATGCTGCCAGTTTCCTGCCGGAAAGACTGCTGACAAGGCCGGCTATCTGTTGGTTGGATGCCGCGTCAAGCTTACTAAATTCAGCGTTACCTTTCCTGGTAAGTAAAAGCTCTGTTACCCGTGCGTCCTTTTCGGATACCCGTTTTTTTATCAGTTTGTCTTTTTCAAACCGCCTGAGCATCCGGCTCAGGTATCCTTTGTCCATATCAATTGTAGCAAGTATCTGCCTGGCGCTCACCGGCTGATTCGTATGTATCTCGAAAAGAACCCTTGCCTCAACCAATGAAAAGGAGCTTTCCAGCAGCTGATTGTTGAGTAGTCCCAGCAAGTCGGTATAATAACGGTTAAAGGCCCGGATATCGTTGATGGCTTTTTGTTGCGCTTTCATAAAGTATTTTATAGAGATCCGTTAACTGAGCTTGAGTTCATAGCGTTGTTCCATTACCGGTTTGCCAAACTCCTCAGAAGCAACCTCTTCCGTCAGTTGGAAACCGAATTGCCGATATAAGGCAATAGCAGCTTGTTGATCTGCCGTCGTCCACAGGTAAGCTTCCTGAAAGCCATGCTCTTTCATAAAGCTAACAAATTCCCGCATTAACAGTTTTCCCAGGCCGATACCCCGGTAGGCGGGCTGGAAAATAAAATACCGTAATTGCAATTTCGATTCCCGGTGTTGGGCAACCAGGGAACCGATGATCCTGTTATTATGTTCGCATATCCAGATGCCATCGCGGGCTGCATCGTACTCCATGATGAAATCTTTAAGGCCTTCCAGCACATAGGCTTCAAACCGAAGCCCATAGCCGCATTCCTCCGCATATAGATCGCCATGGAGGTAAGCGATAAACCCCGGGTCGCCGGGCATCAGGTTTTTCCTGATACGTATATCTTCAGGTTGGATCATAAAAATAGTTGATTTTGTCAACTGTTTTTTGAAAATAGGAAAAAAGGTTGATTTTGTCAACTTTAATATTTTCGCTTTTTGCCGGTGAATATGTTGGCGATTATACTTATTTGTAGCTGGCCTAAAGGGGCGCTCTGCTGGGAGTGTGACAGGTGTTGATGAGCAGGCAGGGGCGCAATACCGTTATTGTTTAGTGATTTCAACGGGCTTTAATGGATCAGGCGGCTGCCAGCGGTTCAGCCAGGTTTGCTGTAAATCGCTTTTTCCCTAACCGTTCAATAAGTTTCAATAATCTCCGGTTGTATTGCTCTTCCAGCCATAGAAGATAGCTCCGGGTAGCTTTGCCCAGGCATTTGCCATATTGTTTGACGCGGTATTTAATGGCATCCTTTAGCTCTTTCGATATTGATAAAGCTGTGGCGGTATCGCTGCTATTGTCCAGGCACATTAATGCATGCTGATGTATCGACTTGGATATTACATAGTGGGGCTTCCGGTTCATTTCTTTGGCTTCTGAATAGGCCTGCTGGATATCGAAGTCGATATGGAGGCTGTTGGGGAATTTTTGCCTGAGGTTTATATTTATTTTATCCCCGACAGACTGGGACGGAGCATAAAGGCCGGTATACAATTCGGGGTGATCAAACAGTTCCTGCCAGTTGATTGACTGTTGCCATGGGCCAAATCTTTCTTCGTTATTACCCAGATCAATAATGGTGAAGTATTTTTTACCGGTTTTAATTCTTGATCCGCGCCCGATCATCTGGTGATACAGGGTGAGTGAAGTAGTGGCTCTGTACAGGATAATACAACTTACCGAAGGTTCGTCAAATCCCGTAGTAAGCATAGACACCGAGGTGAGTATTGCTGCTTTTGTTTTTTTGAACCATTTCAGAATGGCGATGCGCTCTTCAGGAGCTGTTCTGTGGTCTATATGCTTAACCGGTAAGCCGGCTTCCGCTAAAAATTGTTGAACCCTTACAGAAGTAAACACGCCTGTATTAAATATTAAAGTTTTGCGACCTTTTGCATGCTGCCGGCAGGTTTGAAGTAATAGCTCCAGCATAGCCGGCGAGCTATACAATGCATCAGAAGATTGCATAGTGAAGTCCCCGCGTATGCCGGTTGCCAGGCTGTTGAGCTCCACGTCATAGCTATAATACTTCGGCCGCGCCAGGTAGCCGTTATTAATTAAATACTCGATCGGTTCTCCAATAACTAATTTATCATATGTTTTTTTTAACGGGAGAGATGGATCTGAACTAAGTGGGGTGGCTGTTACACCTATAACACAGGCATGGGAGAATTTTGAGATTAGTTTGGCGAAAGAATTATGATGGGCTTCATCTACAATGAGCAGGCCCACTGAAGATGTGTTGAACTTACCTGCCCTGATGCGGTTCTTGATGGTTTCAACCATCGATACATAACAGTATGCCGACCTGGTTTTGCGTAGCGAAGCAGCAGTTCCTGCAATGACTTTGCAGGGGATTTTCTGTTTGCTCAATTGCCGGTGTGTTTGGGCACATAATTCCAAACGATGGGTCAGTACCACCACATCGTCATTCGTCAGTGTCATATACCGTTTTACGATCTCAGAAAAGATACGTGTTTTGCCGGCACCGGTAGGGAGCTGGTAAAGTAATTTTTGATGAGGCTTTTTTTCGGAAAAATCAACTTCTGCGAATAAGCGGTTAAGATCCCGTACCTGGTAAGGATAGAGCTGTGGGTCGTTAATCTTCAGTCTGTTGGGGGATAATTCGGTCATACTGTAAATGTTTCTGTACTTTAAGAAAGCTAAGATGCAAATTGAATGCCACACAAAATTGCGCAGGCGATCTATCTTGTTATTTGCAATTGACCACCGTCCGCGGCATAACTATTGATTTCTTTTTCGAAAAGATCATGATGAAATTTTGTATCCTCTTATTTTTACTGGCATCATGCGGTGGTCGGAATACCGGCTCGAATGTAGATGCTCCCGGTGATGATAAAACGGCAAAAGATAAGCTGTTGAATACCGGGGCAGCGCTGTTACAGGATAAAGCACCTCTTGAGCAGTTCAGTACTTATCTCGATGGCTTTCATTTCTATAACGGAAATCTATCAGCACAGATGGAAGCACATCATTACGTGCATCAGTTAAATGAAGATGTATACCAGGCCGTGAT
>JBCNOR010000162.1:0-9464 GCA_039593785.1 Niabella sp.
TCTTACTTATATGGCGCTTACTGCCCGCGCAGCCGATTTCGCGGTAAACGAGCTCAAAAAAGGGAATTTATAGTATCCGATAGCCAACGGTTTGCAGACCATTGACTATCCAATAAAAATTATCAACTGTCAAACTAATTATAACACATGAACAGAAGACAAGCAGTACAAAAAGTTGCGCTATTAATGGGCGGCACTGTTTTGGGAGCAGAATTGTTCATTCAAACAGGTTGTAAAACCACGCCTAAAAAAGAAGCGGCGGAAGCAGGCGCTGAAGTGCTCCCCGATTTTTTTACAAAGGATGAAATAGCTTACCTGGATGAAATAGCGGAGACCATTTTACCTAAGACAACAACGCCCGGAGCTAAAGATGCTAAAGTGGGCGAATTTATGCATGTGATGGTGCGTGACTGTTATACACCCCAGGATCAGCAGGTATTTAAGGAAGGGCTTAGCGCTATTGAAAAATTAAGCAAGGAAAAATACCAGAATGGCTTTATGCAAATGCAGCCCCAGCAAAGAACTGAATTGCTGACAGCACTGGATAAAGAAGCGAAGGATTACACAGGCACAGACGACTATAAAGCGAAGCAGGCAGCGCTTGATAAAGAAGAAAATGCGAAAGACTCCATCGAAAGATCAAAAGGTAATTTCGGTTATAACAAGGCACGCCTGTCTAAGCATTATTTTAGTATGATGAAAGAATTGACCCTCCTGGGCTTCTTTACATCAGAGCCCGGCGCTACCAAGGCTTTACGATATTCCGCAGTTCCCGGCAAATATGATGGCTGTATGCCTTACCAGAAAGGTGATAGAGGATGGGCTACTTAGCAGTGTGTTAGTTAACAAGTTGAAGAGTTGACAAGGTAATATGTTAATATATTCAAAGCCACAATGCCTGGAATTATACATTCCCGGCATTTTTGTTTTTGATTAATTGTTGAAAAGGTCTTGCCTACCCTTACCCTGTCAACTTCGCAACCTATCAACCGTTAAGTAAGCTGGTTCCAGGTTAAATAGTTGACAAGGTCATATCCCTGAATATTCACACCCGGTATACTCCAGGCATTCCTGTTTTATCAATCTGCTAACCTATTAACCAGTCAACTAATCACCTTTCTTTACCTTTGCCACTTTTTTAAAATATGACCCCCATTCTGCGTTTATTCGACTTTTCGCAAAAGATAAATTACCGCACCGAAATACTGGCAGGACTTACCGTAGCTATGACGATGATCCCCGAGTCCCTGTCTTTTGCGATCCTGGCTGGCTTTAATCCCCTCACAGGTTTATACGCTGCTTTTATTATGGGTTTGGTGACTGCGATCCTGGGAGGTCGCCCGGGGCTGGTTTCGGGCGGAGCAGGCGCCACGGTTATTACCCTGATCGCATTGATGAAATCGAACGGAACCGACTATGTATTCGCTGCTGTAGCTCTGGCTGGCATTATTCAATTGTTGGTAGGTATTCTGAAACTGGGAAAATTTATTCGCCTGGTACCGCAGCCCGTGATGTACGGCTTTGTAAACGGATTGGCCGTTATTATTTTCATGTCGCAGTTGAACCAGTTTAAAACAGCTGCAGGCGATGCGTGGCTATCAGGCATGCCCTTATATATCATGATGGGCCTGGTAACATTAACCATTGCCATTGTTATTTTTTTCCCGAAGATTACTAAGGCCGTTCCTTCCTCTTTAGTAGCAATCGCCGTGGTTTTTGCAGTAGTGGAACTCTTGGGTATCCCAACCAAAACGGTATCCGATATTGCTTCGGTTGCCGGCGGGTTCCCGCCTTTTCATATACCCTCTGTTCCTTTCAGCCTGGAAACGCTGCAGATCATTTTCCCCTACGCATTGGTAATGGCCTGTGTAGGCCTGACAGAAGGGTTACTTACATTAAACCTGGTTGATGAAATAACCGCTACCAAGGGCAACAGCAACCGGGAGTGCCTGGCGCAGGGCACGGCTAACCTGCTCAATGGCTTTTTTACGGGCATGGGCGGATGCCCCATGATTGCCCAGACATTTGTAAACTTGTCGGCCGGGGCAAGAGCCCGTTTGTCAGGCATCATTGCCGCATTGACAATTTTAGCCGTTATATTAGTCGGCGCACCCATTATTGGTCGTGTACCTATGGCCGCCCTGGTAGGCGTAATGATGATGGTTGCCATCGGAACTTTTGAATGGGCCAGCTTTAGGATCATTAATAAAATGCCTAAGGCAGATATTATAGTGGGTATACTGGTTGCTGTTATCACCGTATGGCTGCACAACCTGGCACTAGCTGTGCTAATAGGCGTCATTATTGCTGCCCTGGTTTTTGCCTGGGAAAGTGCCAAACGCATCAGGGCTAAGAAATATACCGATGCAGAAGGTGTGAAGCATTATGAAATTTATGGCCCTTTGTTCTTTGGTTCTGCTACTGCATTTGCTGAAAAGTTTGACGTGGCCAATGATCCCGATATCGTGATCATTGATTTTAAAGAAAGTCGCATCAGCGATATGAGCGCTATCGATGCTGTTCATAAATTAAGCAAGCGTTATGCCGATGTTGGCAAAACAGTTAGATTAAGGCATTTGAGCGCCGACTGCAGGCAGCTATTATCCAATGCTTCCGGTGTAATTGAGGTAGATATTATGGATGATCCGGAATACCGGGTAATAGAAAAATAAAAAACCGTTTAAAGCGGTATTATAACTGTTGATCATTAAACGTCCTGACCTTTAAAGAGGTTGCCAACCGGATTAGAGTAGTTCTTTCAATTTTTCAATTACTATATCAATCTCCTCTTTCGTATTATGTTTGCAAAAGGAGAAGCGTATGGCTACTTTATCAGGGTCGCCGCTCACAATATTAATTACATGCGACCCCTGGTTGGCGCCACTGCTACAGGCGCTCCCTCCTGAAACACAGATGTTATTGATATCAAGGTTGAACAATAACATTTCCGATCTTTCGGTTAAAGGAAATGCAGCATTTAAAACCGTGTACAGCGAGCTGCCGGCATAGTCGCCGTTAAAACTTACTGCAGGTATTTTTTCCTGCAGCTGCTCTATCATATAGGTCTTAAGTGATCTGATATACGCCGAATCTTTTTCATAGTTCAACATAGCCAGCTCCAGCGCTTTGGCAAATCCAACTATACCGTAAATATTCTCGGTACCTGCCCGCATGTTACGCTCCTGGCCACCACCATGTATCATTGGCTTTACCTGCAGCTCACGGCTTACATACAAAATGCCCGTTCCTTTCGGGCCATGAAATTTGTGCCCCGCAGCAGAAATAAAATCAACCTGTATGCGACTTAAATCTATTGGATAATGCCCAACTGTTTGCACACAATCCGAATGAAACAAAGCATTGTATTTTTTGCAGAGGGCGCTCACCGCATTCATGCTTAAAAGATTGCCAATTTCATTATTGGCATGCATCAGGCTTACCAAACATTTCACTTCTGCACCAGCCAGTTGCTCCTCGAGGTTTTTCAAATCAACATGACCGTCGGGTAATAGTTTCACATAGCTATGTGAGATGCCATCGTTGGTATAATGGGACACAGTATGCAGCACCGCGTGATGCTCGATGGGTGATGTGATGATATGTTTACACCCCAGGTCTCTTAAAGACGCAAGTATGGCTGTATTATTAGCTTCAGTGCCACCACTGGTGAAGAAGATTTCTCCGGGATGCGCCCCCAGTAACCTGGCCACTGTTTTACGTGCATTCTCTACAGCTAAACGGGTTTCCCTTCCATACGAGTAGATAGAAGAAGGATTGCCAAAATGAGTAGTCATATAAGGCAACATAGCATCCAGCACTTCCTTGTCCAAAGTGGTAGTTGCAGCATTATCCAAATAAATTCTTTCCATAACAAAGCCGGGCGATTAAAGCCCGCAAAGTTACCGCAAATAAACATATAAACCGAACGAGCCTAATAGGTCACTCCGCTACGGGTCATGAATCGTTCAGGATTAGTGAGTTGCTCAAAATCAAACTGAGCGTATAGCCCGTGCGCATCGAGTGTAGCCAGCATGGTGCGCCTCACCTGGAATTGCTCTGCCAGATCGCAGAATGCCCGAACCATTATTTTCGACAACCCTTTACCCCGGTGAGATTCCTGTATAAAAATATCAGCCAGGTAAGCAAATACCGCCCGGTCAGTGATCATCCGGCCGAAACCGGCTAACAAACCTTCATTATCATAAATACCCAGGCAAATCGAGTTTTCAATAGATCGCTCTACCAGTTCCATTGAGATGCCTTTAGCCCAGTAGCTTTCCCGGGACAGATAGTTATAAACTGCTTCTTTAGGAATGGCGTCTTTACTGAATGAGAACCGGTATTCTTCAAAATAAAAGTCGTCCGGCATAGAGATCGTTTTCATATTCGTCTTTGCTATTTCTTTGTTGCTGCTAGTTTTTTATTGTATTTCCTCAGCTTCTTTTTGGCACCCGGCAAACCGATGCCTGATTTAATACCTTCCAGCGTAGTCTTAATAATGTAGTTGATAGGGGACTTATCCTGCCACCGCTCAAAAAATACCAGCGACTCTTTTCCCCGGTTATTCCTTCTTACCACAAAAGCCATCGCTATTTTACTTACCAGCTTGTTCATAAAAGTCTGGTTAGGCAGATCTTTTTTGTTAAGCAGCCCAATCTTAAGTCCCTTGTAACGCATGTATGCAGAACCGATGGCTGCATCATTGGTACCTACAGCATTTACCTGCAAACTCTGAAGCTGCCCATCAAAAACCCTGGCGCCTACCAGGGGAACCAGCACTACATTAAATTGTGTCAGATCCATGGGCCCCGTTGCAAGGTTCATCCGCATATACCCGGTAGTATCGCTGTAAGACTGGCTTACGTCGAGGGTTGTGTGTAGCTGATCCAGCACATCTGCAGAAGCCACGATGTAAATACTATCGTTTGGTTGAATATCATAGTTTTTAATATTCCGCATTAACACGTTAAGGTTAGACACAGGTATAATGCCTAATGTATCTGTATTGGGATTAATTTCCCAATAAGTAACATGCATATTGTTCAGCCTCACACTATCAATACTCAAGCTGCTTTTCAAACCCAGCAACATTTCTGCCGGCAACGGCTTGTAACGCTTAGCGGTATCGGGTTGTAGTTTATCTTTAAACGTAAAAAGATCCACATCGTTCAGCTCGATCCGGCCAATGCTTAAAATGCTGTCATGATTGTATTTCTCAAGATCGATAGGACCGCCAATGATCTTTCCCGTTTTAATGCTCAGGTAGTCTTCATTATAGGCTTTTGCTATACGGTATTCTTCAACCGATTGTTTGGGTACGAGGCTGAATGAATCGACGCCCAATACCCTGTCTTTGACTGTAAAACCATACCACTTCAGTGTATTTTTCCCTGTAGCAAATTTACCGTTAGTGCCATTGACGCTCAGATGCGAACTGTTGGTGATGATGTCACCAATGCTTCCCACATACTTAGAGTTTAATGCTACATTTCTTACATCGCCTTTATCTAACTCAAGCACCGCATTGTTCTTACCGAGGCTATCAAAAGCCAGTTTGTCTAATGATAATATATTAAGGTTGGTCCTCCAGTCCATTTTACCATCGCCATTCTTAGTTAATACAACATCGTTTAACTCAATATTAAGCTTATTATCATTTGTCGCGTACTTCCTTGCTTTGGCGGTGATGAATTCAAAATTGGTAAGAAACATTTTGATCTGATCAGCCTTCAGCGGGGCGGCTGGAGTGGACTTCAGATTAGTGATCTTTAAATAACTATTCAGCTTTGTTCCGTCCCATCTTAAATAGCTGGCAGAATCCTGCTTATTAATGAGGGTCAGGTCGATATCCGGTTTTTGCAGCAATGCGCTTCCTATTTCAATGGTGGTAGCCTTTTTCTCTTTTTTAGCTGCGCTGTCTTTATTCCCGATGGTAGCTGTCAATTGGGGTTCCTGCAACACCAACCCTTGCAGCGTAAGGTTACCGCTTACAATTTCTGTAATATTAGGGATGATGGTAAGCCTGGGTACAACCGCCATAATAGTATCAAACTGGTTTTGTTGCTGCAGCCTGATACCTTCAATTACACTATGGGTTTGGTCTTTAATGTCCAGCCTGTCAACCGAAACATTGAGCTCGGGGCCCTGTAATAACAGGTTCTGCCCGTCGAGGCTCAACCCTTTTATGTCCGGCTTGCCTGCTGTATTCTTTATAAATTCATTTAAAAGAATAGTGTTAAAGCTCCCTGTAATGTGGTTTTGGTTCAAGGTGAGATCAAGTGAGGTATTAGCACCCTGTATGCCGCGAAGCACTAAAGGCGTTTTGTTCTTTTTACTGTTTGTGGGTGTATTTTTTTTAGATGATGGGGTCATATGTACGGTAGCCTTATTCCATTTTACCCCGTCCACTAAAATGCTTTGATTAGCACTATCTAAAATAACCGATCCTATAAATATATTATGCGCGCTGGCTTTTATATTGTTCCCTTTTATATCCATGCTGGCGGCGCGCAAACCACTTTTATTCTCCGAAAGATGTACCTGGTGCAGATTAGCCGTCAGGTCGCCTTTTTGGAAAACACCTTTATCAAAGCTCAGGATGTTTACCGACCGTTGTACATTTTTGATCCGGTCAGCACTCGTAAAATCGTTGGCCCGCAAATCCAGGTTGGTATTAGTAAGGTGTAAAAAACCTCCCTTGCTAAAGTTCAGCTGAATATCTCCGCGATAGATACCCAGGTTTTTAAGATCCATTACATCGTCCACGCTATTTAAAGTTTCAAACAGGTTCTTAGACCTGGTTTTCTTTTTATCACCATTTAAGGTGTAATTCACTTTGGGATCATAGAATGTAGCACTCTGCGCTGAAAATACATTTTCATACAAAAGTGACTCCCATGAAAGGCCTCTCACCTGGAAACTCGGCATTAAAAGGCTTTTAACAGTTTTGCCCTTATCCAACTCTTTAAAACTAAACTGGCTCAGGTTAATAATATCATCTTCAAAACGCACGCTGTCAAAAGCAATGGCGTAACGGCCATCCCTTATTACATTTTCATAATTATGCAATGACATTATAAACTTATCCAGCGAAATAGGCCGGGCTTCATTCTGCCTGACGGTTAGCTTGTATATTTCAAAGCTATTATCGCGGGACGAAAAAGTACTGGTGCGCCCCTTTTTTATAGTGTTAACATCAATGTCAGCATTCTTCACCCCCACATATCCCAGGCGCATATCACCTAATAACTGTTGTATGACAGCGTCTACTCTTTCCACACCTACTTTCTTCTCCTTCTTTTTGCCGCTCTCTTTCCGGTCACTATCAATATCCAGGAAAATCTGCGGCCGGCTACAATACACAGAATCTGCAATAATGGTTTCTGAACTATATAAAGAATCGAAATCGATATTGGTTAATTGCAACTTGTCAAAAAATATTCTGAATGCGGTACGCGAGCTGTCGCCCTTCACGGCCCTTAAAGTACAACTATCGAATTCAACCCGCTGGTTTTGCAGGTTCACCCTGAAATCCTTAAAGGCGATAAAATGCCTTCCCCCGGGAAAAGCGATATTTTGATTAAAGGTTCTGACCGCAATATTATCGGTGAAGGAAATTTTTTGTTGTCCCTTCTTCCCGGTAGTGGTATCTACCTGCAGGTTATCAAGCTGGATAAAGATATTACTTACAGCAAATGGTTTTTCTCCGGCCCTGGTTTTATCAATCAGAGAAAAGCTACCGTCATCTAACCTGAATTTGTCTATCTGGAGCACATTGATCGCATCCGTTATTGATTTCGAGATACGTCCCATCTCTTCGGCTACGGAAAACGTGTTATCGCTGGTTGTGTCTTTTACTTTATTCCTGGCCTTATTGCGTGTAAAAACAACACCGGGAGATACCAGCCTGATGGAATCAATTAAAATTTCCCTGTTAAAAAGCAGCGGTAAAAAACCGCGTGCCTTAATACTGATATTCTTTGAATTAACGGCATAGCTCGTAGCAGCCGTAGTATCCGTACTAAAAATAGACGCCTCCTGTAGTTCAATTTTATTTTTGATCCAGTTAAACTTGAACTTTGCTACTTTGAGCTTTAATTTGCCCTTTGACTGCGAGTATACAATTTGCTCAAGGGCTTCCTCAGCATGATCAATAAACCAAAAATTAAATGCGAGAACAACGGTAGCTACTATGCCCAGTAAAATAAGCATCGTACGATACCGAAGCCTTTTAAACCGTAGTTTTCTCAGCTTTAGTTCTCTTAAATTAATTTTCGTCTTCAAGTATTGCTATTTGGTCTTTCTTGATAGTCAATTTATATGCCGAAGGCAACCGCATATTACTAAATATACATAAAAGATCAAATATCTTTACCAAGATCAGTGGTAATCAGTGCCAAATACCGGGTAGTTTATGGTTTTAAGAGGTAATTAGCATTGTTTTCCCGGTTAGCTATGAGCTATGGGTAAAAGTTGTTAACGTTGCTTTAAATGATCGGAGCGGTGATCCAACACTCTCATTACCTCATTCCGGTACAGCTTCCCTATGGGAATTTCTGTTTTATCAACCTCCAGCAGCTCCTGGGTGTAAGAGGTGATTTTTTGCACCGATACTATAAAGGAACGGTGCGTTCTGATAAAATCCTGCTCGGGTAGCATTTCTTCAACCGAACTGATCGATTGTTTGGTAACAATCCTCGATTCGGGGGTGAATACTTTTACATAGTCTTTCATACTTTCGATATACAATATATCGTTGAGCATTACTTTCACCATTTTGCGATCAACCCGGAAATAAACGAAGGACTCCGATCGCTTCTCTTCAGCAACAGACCTTGCCGCAGGTTTCATTTCGGTAAAATGATAGGCCTTATTAACGGCTTTCAAAAAACGTTCAAAGGGAATAGGCTTTACCAGGTAATCCACTACGTCCAGTTCATACCCTTCCAATGCATACTCCGAAAAGGCTGTTGTAAAAATAACCTTAGGTGGATTTTTTAATGTCTTTAAAAAATCATTGCCATTCAACTGAGGCATCCGTATGTCCAGGAATAGCAGATCAACCGGTTGCTGCTGTAAGGCCGTAAATGCCTGAATGGCATTGGCACATTCACCCACCAATTCCAGCGTAGATATTTCTGAAATGTATCGCCGGATCACATCCCTTGCCAGGGGTTCATCGTCAACTATCAGGCAACGTATCATACTTGTTTTTGCATATTTTCAACCTCTGGTAACACCGTTTTAACCACAGTTATTTTTGATTTACGCTCGAGTTCAACTTTCATATTCAAAATAAACACTTCTTCTTCATTGGTTATATTAAACTCATGTTTACCCGGGTATAACAAAGCCAACCGCGTTTTTACATTTTGTATGCCGATACCTGAAGATTTTGCCGGCTGTGACACGCATGCTTTGCCATTCACCAGCTTCATGTGCATACGGTTGTCTTTTAAGCTTAC
>JBCNOR010000163.1:0-9455 GCA_039593785.1 Niabella sp.
CGGCATATCAGAAGTCGAAAGCGGGCAAAGAGTATATATTTTCTATCATTGTTAATAATTACAATGGCAGCCAGCTTTCTTTAATCAGGAAGATGTACCAGGTATTGGACCATTTAAAATAGCAGCTGTTTCAAAAGTTTCCTTATGAGTGACAAACTATATGACGTTATTATTGTTGGTGGCCGTATAGCCGGAGCTTCTTTAGCTGCCAGGCTGGGTGCAGCCGGATTACAGGTACTGATATTGGAAAAGGATACGGTGCCGGGGCGCACAGTGGTCTCGTGCCCCTTATTGTTAAGCAGCGGAATGCAGCTACTGGATGAAATCGGGATAGACGAATCTTTATATGCACCCGACAATACACGCTTTGCAGGCGTTGCATTAGAAATGAGCGAATACTTCAGAACCTTTGTAGAAATACCGGATGTACATGGTCGCCATTTTTTATATGGAATAGACCGGCAGGTGCTGGATGAAGCATTATGGCGAAATCTGGACCGTTTTTCTAACGTTACCCAACTGGAAAACTTTTCGGTAAGAGAATTACAAGTTAGCGAAGAAGGAAAGGTAACCGGGATTACAGGTATGTTTAAAGGGGGCGAATCGCGTACCTTCTCAGCACAGGCAGTTATTGGTGCGGATGGCAGGCATAGTGTGGTTGCGAGAAAGGCCAATGCATCGATTACTGAAGAAGTAACGCAGTATAATACCGCGGTGTATTACGCTTATTGGGAAGGAGTAAAACCTTACAAAGCGCTTGAAAAAGAATGGATACAGATACATTCGGGCTGCAATGGTTTCAGCGCAGTGGTAATACCGGCTAGCAAAGGGCTGACTGGTGTATTAGCTCAATGTCGCCACGATTATTTCAATGCGCCTGGAGGTGTGGATACATGGTATCATGATACAATTCATTCTTTTCCAAGAATCGCACAAAGGTTGAAAAATGCTAAACAGGTGACAGCACTAAGTGGTATGAAAAACGTTGGCAATCTTTTCCGGCAAGCCTGGGGAAATGGTTGGGCATTGGCAGGTGATGCTTACCATCAGAAAGATTCCTATGATGCCCAGGGTATTTATGATGCTTTACTGGGTGCCAAAATACTGGCGCTGCAGCTTATAGATTGGAAAGCGGTTAAAAAAGACTGGGCTACATCTATGCAGTCTTACAATCGTGAAGTATACGACGCCCTGCATCCCATGTTCAAGTCCACGCTTGATCGTCTAAAAAGAGAACTGTTTACATCCCCTTCGCCTAAAATGGCCAATGGCTTGTTGCGTTGGGTGCTCACTAATAAAAAGTACCGGGAGCGGTTTGGTTTGCTGGCAACCAGACGTATTTCTCCAAAAAACTGGGCATCACCTGGTGTAATGCTTTCAGCAATATTAAGCGGGGCCGTTGCAGATTTCCGGAAAAAGCCAGACCAGGAAAAATGGTGGACATTGCCGGCGCTTCAACCTTAATCTTATATTTACAGTTCAAGCAATCTAATAAAACAAACAGAACATACAATGAAATTTTCGTCTGACCGGTATACCCAAATGCAATATCGCCGCTGCGGCGAGTCGGGCATTTTATTGCCTGCAATATCATTGGGCCTATGGCACAACTTTGGAGATGTTGATGATCCAAAAGTATATCGCAAAACATTACATACTGCTTTTGATAATGGTATTACGCATTTCGACCTGGCCAATAATTACGGCCCACCTCCGGGCAGTGCCGAAACTAATTTCGGCAAGATATTACATACCGATTTTAAAGATCACCGGGATGAGTTGATCATTTCATCCAAAGCCGGCTACACTATGTGGGATGGGCCTTACGGAGATTGGGGTAGCAAAAAATACCTGGTAAGCAGCCTGGATCAAAGCCTGAAGCGAATGAAGCTGGACTATGTTGATATTTTTTACCACCACCGCCCCGATCCGAATACGCCGCTGGAAGAAACAATGTCGGCGCTGGATCTGATTGTAAGACAGGGTAAGGCTTTATATGTTGGCATTTCTAATTATAAAGTACCTGAAGCAAAGAAAGCCATTCATATGCTGAAAAAAATGGGTACGCCCTGCCTGATTCACCAGCCGAAGTATTCTATGTACGAACGTTGGGTAGAAGATGGCTTGCTGGATCTTCTGGAAAAAGAAGGTGTAGGTTGCATTCCTTTTTCCCCGCTGGCCCAAGGTTTACTTACTAATAAGTACCTGAAAGGAATTCCCAGGAACTCAAGAGCCGCTAAGTCTCATGGTTTCTTACAAAAAGATGCCATTACCGAAGAGCGTGTTAATCAGTTAAAAAAATTAAATGAAATTGCAAACGACAGAGGCCAGACTCTTGCCCAGATGGCCCTGGCATGGTTGCTGAAAGATAAGCGGGTTACATCCGTTTTGGTAGGCGCCAGTAGCCCGGAGCAGTTGCTGGATTCACTGAAATGTTTAAACAACACCAGTTTTGATAAAATTGAGTTGAATGGAATAGAAGGAATTCTTAAGTCGTAAATTTTTAACCTCTAAATTTTATGATATGGTTATCAGGAAATGGTTGCCGGCAATTCTGTTACTATGCTCTATTGGTTTTTTGGCCATGAATCAAAAGCAACGGCCTTCTGCAGCCGATTCACTGGAAGGTGCGTGGAGCCTTAATTATGGCGGTCAGGACTTTGCGATGCTCCTTGAAGATGGATATTGCATGTTCACTCAATACAATCTAAAGGAGAAAAAATTTGGGCTAACGGCCGGTGGGCCTTTTACTTTGGAGAATGGTAAGATCAGGATTAAAACTGAATTTAACAGTGCTAATAAATCAGAAGTTGGGAAAATACAGGAGTACGGGTATAAGCTGTCGGGTGATGAGCTGACAACGACCCTGGAAGGTTTTGAACTGAAATGGAAACGTGTAGATGCGGGAGGGAAGAACCTGGCCGGCAACTGGCGCATCATTAAAAGAAAGCAGGGTGAAGAAATGACAGATATCCCGTTAAGACCAAGGCGAACACTGAAGCTATTAACTGCAACCCGTTTTCAGTGGGCTGCTATCAACGTGGAAACAGGAGAGTTCTCCGGAACCGGAGGTGGTACCTATACTTTTAAAGATGGAAACTATACAGAGCACATTGAGTTTTTCTCCCGCGACAGCTCGCGTGTAGGCATGTCTTTAAGCTTTGATGGTAAACTTGAAGATGGTAACTGGATCCATTCCGGAAAAAGCTCTAAAGGAGATCCTATTTATGAAGTATGGGGAAGAATGAAATAATGGATACCGGCGTCTGGATAAGGGATGCGGATGCTTGATACTGGACATTGGAGGTGTTGTTGCCCACCCGGATGACCCGGTCGGAGGGAGATGACGGTGCCTGGATAAGGGATGCTTGATACGCAATGCCGGCATCGAAAATCCTGCATCCCGCATCGAACAACTACTATCCAGGTTCAGCCTATTTCAGCTCCTTTATCTTCAGGCTTCTGAAATATACCAGGTTGCCATGGTCCTGTAAAAGAAGCCTTCCTTTAGGTGCCATACCAAACGCGGGCCAGTTTTTGTATTTGCTGACAGCAACAAGGTCTTTAAATTCTTTTGAGCCACGGGTATAGGATACTACTTTCCAGCCGTTCAGCCAATGCTCAACCCGGTTATCGGGGAAAACTTTGATCATGCCCCTGTTCCATTCTCCGATCTTTTTACGGGCGCGTGGTTCGCGTGCAGAAGTGATCAGGTCATATAAAGATGCTAATGTACGATTGCCATCCCGACCCATTTTAGCATCAGGATGTTTGGCGTCATCCAGCACCTGGTATTCCAGTCCTATGGCGGATCCCTGGTTTTTTTCGCTCTCGGTAACAAAATATTTTACACCGCTGTTTGCTCCTTCTGTCAGCTTAAAATCAAACTCAAAAATAAATGCGCCATACTCCTTCTCTGTCACAATATCCCCTCCGTTGGTAGACTCTCCTCCGTCTGAAGGCTGCACTTCCAATACACCGTCTTTGACTGCCCATCCTTTTGCAGGAAAGCCCTTTTTGTAAGCTCCTCTCCATCCCTTCATTGTTTGGCCGTCAAACAAAAGCCTGAAGCCATTCTTTCTTTCCGCATCGGAAAGATTGTTGGGAATAGTGTTTACTACAAATACGCCGGATAGTGGCGCAGGTTTTAATGCCTGCGTCTGGATACGGATGTTACGCCAGCTTATCTGCCGCCCTTCATCTTTTTTATTGCCAATAGAGTGAACCTGCAGCGCAATAAATCCTTTTGCAGTAACATCGTCAATCAGGTGTGCTGCCGGTACTCCGTTTACCCAGGTTCTGATGGAAGTACCGATACACTCGATTTTTGCTTTATTCCACGCTCCCTGTTTAAAGGCCGGTTGTGCTGCTGGATTCAGGTCGAGTTGATACAGCCAGTCTCTTCTTGCCTCGTCATAAATTCCACCTGTCCAGGCCCGTTTGGAAGGGTCTATTTCAAATTGATAGCCATGTACACGCCCTTTCATGTAGTCTGGCTTGCTCAAACTCCTAAACTGGATACCCGAGTTCATGGTGCTGTCTACTTTAAATTCCAGCTCCAGCACAAAATCGCCGTAATCCTTTTCCGTAACTAAAAAAGAATTAGGCTCTCCGAACACAGTAGTTCCTACTATAGCACCATCTTTTACTTCATACCGCGCTTTACCATTTAACTGCTTCCAGCCATTCAGGTCTTTACCGTTAAAAAGCTCCTGCCATTGAGCTATGGCCGCGTGCTGAAATGCCAGTAAGGCGAGCGCAAAAAGTATTCTCTTTATTTTATACTGGTTCCGGATGTATAGATGTAGGCAATGCATATACACCAAATATAAAAGTAGTTTATCCTACCGCCAAATGATAAATATGTTCTGAACACTAAAAACGATACAATTAATCTATTCAATCGTTGTACTATTTTTTATGCAGGGGCTTTGCCCGATTTTAAATATTTTTAGAGGATTTAAATCAGTATTATAATTCAGTAACGGACTATTTTAAATATTGCCACATGAATCATCGACGTCATTTTCTAAAAAATACGGCTATACTAAGCGCCGGTACTTTGCTTTCAGCAGATCTCCTGGCGGCTATTCGTTCAGGTGTTTCTGCCAACGATAAAATCGGCCTGGGGGTAATCGGTTGTAAAGGCCAGGGATGGCAAAACCTTACCGCTTTATTAAAAGTGCCTGAAGTTGAATGCGTAGCGCTATGCGATATTGATGAAAATATACTCAGCCAACGGAAGGCTGATCTGGATAAGCTCAATATTAAACCCAGGTTATATGGTGATTATCGCAAGTTGCTTGCAGATAAGAATGTAGATATAGTAGTAGTGGCCACTCCTGATCACTGGCACTGTTTGCAGTTAATTGATGCCTGTGCTGCGGGAAAAGATGTGTTTTGCGAAAAGCCGGTAGCCAATTCCATATATGAAGCGCAACTCATGAATAAAGCCGTACAGCGTTATGGCAGGGTGGTACAGGTAGCACAATGGCAGCGCAGCCAGCAGCATTTCCGGGATGCCATAGCTTTTGTACATTCAGGCAAGCTGGGGAGAGTTTCTTCGACCAAAGCCTGGATGTATCGCGGTGGTTCGAAGCCATTACCCGTTGTTGCCAATTCGCCGGTTCCTGCGGGCGTTAATTACGATATGTGGCTGGGACCCGCTAAAAAACATCCCTTCAATAAAAACCGCTTTCACTACGAGTTTAGATGGTTTTGGGATTATGCAGGCGGATTAATGACTGACTGGGGGGTGCACCTGATCGATATGGTATTGATGGGAATGAAGGCGGGTACCCCTAAATCAGTAATGGCAACAGGCGGCAAATATGTGTTCCCGTCCGATGCAAGAGAAACGCCGGATATTCAAACTGCCTTGTATGATTTCGGCAATTTTCAAATGACCTGGGAGCATAATATGGCCACTGGTGTGGGGTTATACGGCATGCAGCATGGAATTGCTTTTATAGGTGAAAACGGTACTTTATTATTAAACCGGCAGGGATGGGAGGTAAAGCCTGAAAAGGATAAGCTGGAGGCCCTTCCCTGGTCAAAATCTGTTGATAGCGGACTGGATAAACATGCTGCTAATTTTATAGACGTGGTTAAATCCCGTAAGATGCAGGATTTGAATTGTCCTTTCGAAGCAGGAGCTAAAGTGGCCGTAGCCAGCCATTTTGGTAATGTGGCCTTACGCGCCGGAGAGAAGATCTACTGGGATGAGGCAAAAAATAAATTTAATGTAGAGAAAGCGAATCAATTGGTAAAGCCTTTGTATCATAATGGCTGGAAATTGCCAATTGTGTAACTTTGTAATATGAAACCATATCTTGTATTCTTCGTCGTAACATTGTTTTTAATTGCCTGTACAGGATCTAAATCTGTAATAACGCCTCCGCATGCAATGGCGCTGCAGGTAAATGAAAAAGCCACTTACCAGAATGTGGTCATTACCCTGAAGGAGATTAACGAGAGCCGGTGCCCGATGAACGCCCGATGCATCAGAGCGGGTGAAGCCGTGGCTGTTTTAAATGTAGTGGTTGATGGCAAAACAGAAAGGAATGTACAGCTTTGTACAGGACCTGATTGTGAAAGAAGATCGCTGAATGCTGCTTATACACTTTCATTGGAAGACCAGAAATACTTATTCAGGCTGGATAGTATTACACCTGATCCTGCAAAAAACCTGGAAAAACCGGTACAACGTGCTTATATCAGTTTAGAGCAGTCTAAATAGCATGGAAGCCAATGATGACCATATTATTTTGTTCGACGGGGTTTGTAATTTATGTAACAGCGCAGTACAGTATGTTATTAAACGGGATGGGAAAGGAATCTTTAAGTTCGCATCCCTGCAATCGGAAACGGGGAGGGCATTGCTTGTTAAAAGCGGTTTGCCCCCGGATCACCTGAAGTCGTTTGTTTATATACACGGCAGCCGGTTTTATACCAGGTCTACAGCTGCATTAAAAGTAGCAAAGCAATTGAAAGGACCGGTGCAATTATTATACGGATTTATCATTGTTCCGGGAGTGATCAGGGATTGGGTATATGACCTCATTGCAAAGAACCGTTACAGGCTATTTGGCCGTAAAGATACCTGCATGATACCAACACCCCAATTGAAAGAACGGTTTTATAGTTAGCCTCGGATTTTCAACATTGCTTGTAGGATTGATTTGACGGTACCACTAAATATTACTTAACCCAACCTATAATTGGGCAGGCGCTAAGACGTGGAGACTCCAGGAATTTAAAAGGATCATGAATTGTTGTAGAGAATACATAGATCATATCGTAAATCGATTCTTAAACCTACCACTATTTCCATTCACTATCTCATACTCGTAACCCACCAAACGTTTCCAAAGGGGTCTTCAATACCGCCACTGCGGCCATAATCCTGGTCGGCAAGTTCATTAATAATGGTTGCACCATTAGCAAGTGCTATATCCACCGTTGCATCGGCATCTTCCACATAAATGAATAAATTCGCATTGGCCACACCATAAAATTCATTCATGTCGGCAAACATAATATTGCAGCCATTTATTTGTACTTCGGCATGCATAATGATCTTATTGTCATTATCACGATAACTTTTAAAAACCTCTTTAGCGCCAAATACAGTTTTTGTGAATTCAATAAAGGCGTCCGCATTTTTAAGAATCAGGTAGGGCATTAGCGGTTGATGTCCATTGGGTATTTTCATTGCAATCTTTTTGTTGTTATCAGTTACAGAATTAAAGACTGTAAGATAATACTATCGGGCCAGATATTGGAATAGTATGCAATCGATCTTCAGGATCCAGGGGAGTGTTATAAGGAGGCTCCAGAGGATTGCCAGCACTATCCTGGTTTGGACGGAAGCGTCCAGTAACAGGATCCTCGGCGATAAGGCAGCCTCTACTTCACTGGCAATTTTATTTTCATTAGCATGGTACTGGTAAGGCGGTCCGGGATGAATGTTTTGGAAAGCTGGTGTTTGTTGAATGATAATGGTTCTTATTCTCCAGTAATCTTCATCAGATAGTTGGTCATAGCTGGTATAAACATCGATGCCTGCATCTTCCAACTCTTTATCTAATTTGTTCAGGCTGCGGCTTTTAATGTACCGGTAAATAAGTACAGCAGGTACAACCAGTAAGATATAAAGTTGCAGCAAAACGATGGCGACGGCTATAGCAGTCATCGACAAATAGAAATAGATATCGCTGAGCAGTCCCTCTTCTTCCAGGTAAACCCTATTGAATAACTGCCCCCCGTCTAACGGGTAAACAGGAAGCAGGTTTAACAGGTTGGCCCAAATGAGCAATTGGGCAATAAGTTGCAGGGGAATGTCTCCCAGGATGATTCCCTTATGGCCTATATCAAAAAAGTACAGGACAATTCCCAGCAGCAAACCAGGCACCGGACCTGCGAGCAAAATAAAAATGCTTTGTCGCTGGCTAATTTCGGTTTTAGAGCCTTTTACCAGTGCGCCGATAAAGGGAAGAAAAAGTACCTGCACGTCAGCATAACGGTAGTATTTCATGGCAATAAAATGGCCGGCTTCATGTAATAGTAATACACCAAATATGACCAGCAATAAATCCCATCTTCGAAGTAGCAGGTAGCCAAACCCGATATATAAAACCAGGCTTCTTAAAGCATTGACCAAAGAATTAGACACCACCGGTTCAGGTAAGGGATACCTGGGTGGTATGGGGTTAGCGGTATTACCAGGACCGGTAAGATTACTGGTTTCCGGCAGCATCAAAAGATGGTTTAATTTTCTGGTAAAGTACATCCGGCATTTTGGCTCTTTGCCGGGTGGCCGCATTCATAAAAAAAAGCAGCACATTGCCGGTAGCCAGCAACTCATTCTTTTCATTGTATACTTCCTGGTGAAATAAGATTTTGTGGTCTTCAGGTAGTTGCTTTAGTATAGTTTTAATAGTGAGCAAATCATCATATAAGGCAGGCCGCAGGTATTTACAATTTACTTCTACTACCGGCATGATGATGCCTGTCTTTTCCATATCTGCATAAGTAAAACCCAGGTGCCTGATGCATTCAGCTCTTGCAACTTCAAAGTATTGAAAATAATGGCCATGATACACTACACCCATTTGATCGGTCTCGGCATAGCGAACTCTTATAGTAGTCTCTGCAACATACATGGTTATTTACCTATTTTTTTGTCCAGGCTGAATTTGCCGGGACCCATTAAGAATATGGCAATGTACATAGTAAGGAACATTCCTGCGCTTTCACCTTCGCCGAAGAGCTGCCCGCCATGTGCAAAAAACAAAGCCACTACCATAGCAATAATAAGTGGTAGAGATGCCAGCCTGGTTAGTAAGCCAATAATCAACAGGCCTGCGCAAAATACCTCTGCAAAAATGGTCAATGAAAGGGAGGCTTTGGTACCTATGTGAAACGGATCGGCAAAGCCTTTGGATACAGCTCGA
>JBCNOR010000164.1:0-9376 GCA_039593785.1 Niabella sp.
TGTATTTTCAATTTGCCAAAGATCTGTTTCACTTTGGCGTCAAAGTCCCAGGCATTTAGTTCATCCATTCTTCCCAGCGCATCCGCTATCTTGTCTACATCTTCAGCTTCGCTGGCCGATTCGTAGTCTTTAATAGCGGTAATCACCGGGTTATCATGAAAAAATACATTGTCTGAAATGGTTCTTTCAGGATCCAGGTCCGGTTCCTGCTCAAACAACACTACATCCACATCTTTGCTGATCCAGAGTTTGCCTTTGTCAGGGGTTTCTTTACCGGCGAGAATTTTCAATAACGTGGATTTGCCGGTACCGTTGCGCGCTACCAGCGCTATTTTATCACCTTCTTCTATATGAAAAGAAATATCGGAGAACAGTGGCTGAATGCCATAACTTTTTTCTAAACCTTCCGCAGAAACATAATGCATGGCGCAAAAGTAAGCAAGATGGGCTATAGTGTGTTGATTCGTAAGAACACGAATCAATTCAGTAACAGATCGGGTAGAAGTTTTTTATTGGAAGAATCATTTGTTTGGATCTTATAACTTATTTAAATGTTATGCGTATATTTTGTATATTTGTGCGCATAAGCTGTAAATTATGAAAGGGACACTTAATCTTCGTTTTGATAAGGCCACTATTGAAGCGGCTAAGGTATACGCGGCCAGAGAAAATACAAGTATATCGGAAATAGTAGAAACCTACCTGAAAAAACTTGTCGCCATTAATGAAAAAAAAGAATACCAATCAGATAACCTCATTGGTATTCTTAAAAAGTATAAAGAAATGTCTGATGAGGAAATAAGAAGCATATACCTGAAAGAAAAGCATCATGCGTAATCTATATTTAGATACTAATGTTATTTTAGAGCATGCTATGCAACGCAGTAATTATTTGCAGGTCGCAGATATATTTCATCTTGCTGAAGCCGGCGCTATAAAATGCTACACTTCGGCAGCAACATTCTTTACAATAGCTTTTTTTCTCAGAAAGGAATCGAATGCCAGGCAGATTTTTAAGATCTATTTCTCGTTTATCAGGGCTGTTGAAACAAGAGATGAAGATTTACAAAATGCAGTCAACTCTTCTTTTACAGACATTGAAGACGGCTTCCAATACTATTCCGCTTTGGGAAAATGTGATGCCTTTATCACGTTTAATAAAAAAGATTTCATTAAGCATCAAAATAAACAATTGCCTTGTATGACTCCTTCGGAGTTTTTGGCTTTTCCTTAGCGATCTATTCTTTGGGTATTATTAGTGACTTATTCTTTTATTTCTTTCTGTACAATAGAAATGGAGCTTAAAAAAATAAAATAAGATCAACATATTTGATTATATGCTTTTTAGCAACCCACCATCAACCGGTATGCTGGTGCCTGTTACATAAGCGGCCTGATCAGAAGCCAGGAAGGTTACCACATTGGCCAGTTCAGCAGCGGTGCCCAGCCGTTGAAGTGGAATATCAGCGATAGCTTTTTCTTTTATAGCTTCCGTAGTGGAGTTTTGATCCCCGGCCTGCGCTTCAAAAAGTTCCGTCAGGCGTTCTGTATCAAAGTTCCCGGTGAGTATATTATTAACGGAGATATTATATTTTCCCAGATCGCGGGATAAAGTTTTGCCCCAGGCTACTACAGCCGCCCTGATTGTATTGGACAAAGCCAGGCTATCTACCGGCTCTTTAATGGTTCTTGATGTCAGATTAATGATCCGCCCAAAGCCCTGCTCTTTCATATGCTTTACTGCCAGCGCCGTAGTATGCTGTACGGTTTGAAACAGCAGGTCAAACGCCGATTGGTAATCTGCTCCCGTTTTTTCAAGTACGGTACCGGCTTTGGGGCCATTGGTATTGTTGACAAGAATATCAACGGTATTAGTGCTGAAATAAGCTTCTGTTATTTTTTTGTAAGAGCCTAAATCAGCAAAATCAACCACCAGGTAATTGTGCTGCTGTCCTTCGGCAGTGGGAAGCGCTGATACAATGGTACGCAGCTTTTCTTCGTTGCGGGCCATTACCGTAACCGAGGCGCCGCTGTCTGCCAGTTGCCGCGCTATAGCATAGCCTAAGCCCTGGCTGGCGCCACCAACCAGGGCTTTTTTATTTTTTAAAGAAATGATCATTGCCGAAATTTAAAATAGTAAATACTGAATTCAGAATTTTAAATTGGATGTTTAATATTTTTCCACTCCTTATAAGCTTCCTCTCTTTTTCAACTCTGCAAAGAAATCATCCAGGTTGATGCCCAGTGATTTTTCAAATGATGCCTTCATATCTTCGGGTTGGGGATGTTTGTTTTTCCAGGTTTTAAAATATTCCTGGAAGGCTGCATCAATTTTATCGCGGCCAAACATCTGCTCCAGTTCATATAACCAGATAGACGTCTTTATATAAGAAATCAGCCCATATTCTTCTGATGTTTTAAAATCAGCTGCCGGTTGGTCTATTGGCGCTTCCATGGGTATAGATGACAGCGCCCTGTAAGCAGTTTTCTGAAAATCGTCCAGAGGTAACTGCTTCATTTGTGGCGGCATCTGGTCCCTGAAGATGGAATTGTACCTGTATTTCTCTGCTTCATACCTGAACTGGTAATAAGTGTTCAGTCCCTCGTCCTGCCAGGTATGCTGGCGTTCATTACTGCCCAGCATGCTCATGAACCAGTTATGGCCAATTTCATGAGCGATTACGCCATCCAGGTACTCTTTGCTGGCATCAGGCACGGTAATGATCGTGATCATAGGGTATTCCATACCGCCGCTTGAATTGTTCTTGGGACCTTCAAAAACCTGTACGGTAGGGTATTCATATTCGCCTATTTTTTCGCTGTAATACCGGGTGCCATCTTTTGCATAGTCGATGCTGTTGTTCCAGATGGTATTGGGTTTGTTCTTGTAATAGGTAAACGCATCCACAATCTTGCCTGATCGTAATTTTAGTGTATCATACTGTATCACCACTCCTTTTTCTGCAAACCAGGCAAAATCAGGAACATTTTCTGCATGGTAAGTCAATGTTTTATTGCCTGCCTTTCCTTTATATAATTCAGGAGCGCCTGTACGGTTGCTGGCGTTTTTGGCACCAATCGTTTTGTACTGATTTAACTCGTCCTTATTTTGTAATACACCCGTAGCGCCCACTACATAATCGGCAGGCAGGGTGATATTTACTTTGAAATTGCCATACTCGCTATAATATTCTCCCATGCTCAGGTAAGGAAATTCGTGCCAGCCGTTTTTGTCAAACACAGCCGGTTTGGGATACCACTGGGTAGCCATATACTGACCATCGGCATAGCCTGATCGTGAGAAATAAGAAGGTAATTTTACTACGAAATCGGTGGAAATAGTAGCGGATTGTCCAGGCTTCAGGCTTTTGGGTAATACTACCTTTATAATATCTATATAATTGGGATTGCTATGCGGCTCTGTTTTGGCCACTTTCCCGTCTACCTTAAAGTTAAGGCCATCAATTTCTCCACGGGTGATCTTAGTAAGATCCTCTTCTGAAGTAGGATCATTTTTGAGCTGCTGAAATAATGCCGTGCTATCATTTTTATAAGCATTGGGCCAGATATGAAACCAGATGAAATCTAACGATTCCGGCGAATTATTTTTATAAACAACGCTCAGATTGCCTTTCAGTGAATTGTTTTTGTCGTCAAGCGACACATCAATTTTATAATCGACATGTTGCTGCCAATAAGCGTTTTGCGCGAAAACCGTGGTAGTTAAAGTTAGCAAAAGGGATAAGGATAATAATCGCACCATATGTGTAAATTTTTTGAAAGATAAGGAGAAATTCAAAGCTGTTTGCAAAGAAACACCGCTATAGCAAACAGTTGTGCATTGTTAAGAGTTTCCTAAACAGTATTTAAATAAAAGAGAAAAATGCTGTGTATTTCCCCTTTAAGAATTGATGTCTTTGTTTTTTATGTTATCAGCATAGGGGTAAAAGTAGTATTGCTTGTATTTCTATTATAGATCCTGAGAGGATATTCTGAAGTCCATTTTAAATCTAAAAATATAAATATGAGAACAGTATTAAAAACCAGTATGGTATTGATGGGGATACTTCTGTTCGCCGGGTTTTGCGCTGCCGGCGATTTCGAATTGGTAAAGGCAGATCGCAATATCTCTCTTTACGAAAGATGGGTAAAGCATAACGGGAATACGGTAAGAGAACTAAAGGCAGATTTCTTTGTAAAGGCCGCTTCGGCCCAGGATGTGGTAGCGCTATTAAAGAATGCGGCCAAGGGACCGCGCTGGAACACCAATGCTAAAAATTATAAGATCGCCTATACCAGTAACGACGCGGTTTGGCTTACTTATGTGCGTTATAAAATTCCGTGGCCCATGGATGACCAGGACTGCAGCCTGAAATATTTTTTTAATAAGAACGATTTAAATAACCCTGTATGCAATATCTATTTTGAAGGAATTCTTACCGAGAAATTCCCGGTTGTAAAAAATGTAACGCGCATAACAGGCACCAGGGGCAAATGGGTAGTGGAGAAAGTAAACAATGGGAGTTTGAAAATTACCTACCAGATCGTAACGGATAAAAGCGCCAGTGTTCCCCGTTGGGTATCTGATCCCATCATACACGACAATCTTTTTAAAACCATTACCGAATTCAGGAAGTTGCTGGAGCAGTCTTCCTGATCCATAAATAATATTTTTGGTGGGGTCAACTTAACCGGCGGGAGGTAGCAGTGCTTATCTCCTGACCGGTTGTTTCGTAACAAAAAAACTAACCAGTATGAGACCTGCTATAAAGCCGCCTACATGCGCTGCATAAGCAACGCCGCCGCCTTCCCGACCCATGGCGCCCCAACCTTCAAATATTTGTAGCGCAATCCATAATCCAAGGGCAATAAAAGCGTTCACTCTTATAATAAAGGGAATAAAAAATATGCGGATCTTATTTTTGGGAAACAACAGAATATAACCGCCCAATACCCCGGCAATTGCACCGGAAGCCCCTACAAAAGGAACATAAAGGCTGGCATTTGTGTAGGCCGACAAGCCTACATGTGCTAAAGCGGCAAGGATGCCACAAAGGAGGTAAAAAATAAGGTATTTTTTGTGGCCCATTACGTTTTCCAGGTTATCGCCGAATATCAGCAGGTACATCATATTACCTATAATGTGGCCGAAACCTCCATGCATGAACATAGAGGTAATGATGGTTCCATAAACGGGTATGGGCGTTACACCCAATCCGCCGCCTACTATATCGCGGTTGGACAGGATCTCTTCCGGCACAGCGGCATAGCTGCCAAGAAATGCTTCGTTGGTGCCCATGCCCTGGGCAAAAACAAATACAAGGATATTAACGGCTATTAAAAGATAATTGATATAAGGTGTAATAGTACGTCCCGAATTGTCATCTCCGATAGGAATCATAAGAGTTAAATTTTTATAAAGTTGTTGTATTAAAGCTTATCAAAAAACCTGCCGTCTAACGTCTTAAAGAAGTACCCCAGATCAAAATACATAACATTACTACTAATAAAATAATAAATGCGGGTTTCCAGGTTTCCCAAAAAATTTTTCCAGCCAGTTCTTCCTCTTTTTGCCGAAGCATTTCAATATGATTACTTTGAATGGTTTGTAATTTTTGGAGGTAGCTGCTTTGTGCCGTTGTAGGTATGGCTGCTGTCAGTTGAAACAGCTCTTTTACGATAGCGTCGTTAATACTTATTTCATTAAAATCGTTCAACAGTTTAACCCGGTCTTCTGTAAGTAACAGGTCCAGCTCTTCTTTGATACCGCTTTTATTCATTCGGTAAATATCCATGCGGTGTATTTTGTCGCTGGCCGATAGTACCAGCTTTAGCAGGTCTTCGGGAGTTCTTACCGGTTGCTCAAACAATTGGCCGTTAGCTTTGCTAAGCCATCGTTCCTGCAGGTACTGCTCTTTTTTGCCTGGGCTGGAAAGTGTTTCATAGGCCTCTTTGATCAGTTCGAAATAAGCTAATGCCGATTGATTGTCAGGGTTTTTGTCGGGATGGTACTGGTGTGCCAGCCTGCGGTAAGCCGATTTTATCTCGGCCAGATCGGCTGACGGGGGAATCTGTAATATCTGGTAATAATCAATAGCCATGATGCGGCAAAATAGGATAATTATTTAATTAACAGGCTGGTATAAGATAGGTTCGCACCATTTATACAGAACGTCACGGACTGTTTCAGCTGCTACTTATTAAATATTGTAAAATAAATCATAAAACCGTAAACTGCTATGAATTTTGGCAACATGGTGACAACTTAATTTACAAATTCACGTCATATAAAAAGAAGCGCATACTTCTATAATTATTAAAAAGTAAATTACAATAAAATGAAACGATTTATCAACTCTTTAGGTGTGGGATTGATGCTTGCTTTTGCAATGCTTTTATCCAGACCTGTTGATGCGCAGCCGGGGGTAGGGGTGAGTATCAATTTTCAAACCTTCTACGATGAGTTGAGTCCTTACGGAGAATGGATTGATTACCCGGAATATGGGTATACCTGGAGGCCGCGTGTAGGAGCTGATTTCCGACCCTACGCTACCAATGGATCCTGGGCTTACACAGCAGATAATGACTGGATGTGGAACTCTGGTTACGATTGGGGTTGGGCGCCTTTTCACTATGGCCGCTGGTTCCAGGACCCTTATTATGGATGGCTTTGGGTACCGGGTTACGAATGGTCTCCGGCATGGGTAAGCTGGCGTGGTGGCGGCGATTATTATGGTTGGGCTCCCATCCGTCCCGGAATCAGTATTAATATTGGCTTTGGTGGTTATAATCCTCCGTATGATTACTGGACTTTTGCTCCCTGCCGCTACATGACCTCTATTCATATCGGGCGTTATTATTATCCTTACCGCAATAATGTAACGATCTTCAACCGTACCACTATTATCAATAATTACAATTACGGCAGCTCACGTGGTGGTAATTACCGGGGAGGAAGGAATAGTTACTACACCAATGGTCCGCGCAGGGGAGATGTGGAAAGATATACCGGGCGCATCAATGCCGTAACGGTTCGTAACTCAGACAGGCCCGGAAGAGCTACTGTTTCAAGAAATTCAGTTTCGGTTTACCGTCCTGCGGTAAGCAGAAGTGAAAACCGCTCTACTTATGCTCCGCGTGATGTACAGCGTTATGACAGGAATAGTGTAGCCAGCAGGGGCTCTGAAAGAAGCGGCAGAAATATGGATGTACGTAGTAATTCAAGAGATAATGATTCGAGAGATTACAGGGTGAATTCAGCACCGCGCCGGGAAGATGCAATAAGAACCGATAGAAGCAACGAGGACCGGGGCGCTGCCAACAGGCAGGAATCTTCCCGCAGGTTTGGAAATGATGCGGACAGGAGCGCCCAGCGTAACGAGCAGATGATGCAACGTAATAATGAAATGAGAGAGCGCCAGCAACAGATGCAACGTTCCCGGGAGAACGGATCGTCTATAGACCGTTCAGCAGAAATGAGGCAGCGTAATGAAGCTATGCAGCAGCAACGTTCGGCTGAGATGAGGCAGAGAAATGAGGCGGTACAGCAACAAAGATCAGAGGCTATGCGGCAGCAAAGGGAGATGAGGGATCAACAACAGAACCAGGCCCGAATGGAGTCGCAACAAAGATCAGTGCAGCAGCAACAAAGGCAGTACGAGAGCAGGAGCAGGGAAATGCAGGTGCAAAGGCAGCAATCGGCTCCAAGAGTAGAACGCCAAGCGCCAACCAGGAGTTTTGAAAGCCGTAGTTCAGCTCCTTCACGTTCAATGGGCGGCGGAGAAAGTCGCGGAAGCCGTGGTGGCGGAGAAATGAGAGGCAGAGGCCGATAAAAATTAGGTGAGGTTTAGTTTTTTATATATTTAAAGTTTGCAAAACGGCTCCGGTTTCCCGGGGCCGTTTTTGTTGCCGGGCGAACTATGGTAATAGCACCAGGCTGATAATGTGTAGTTGATGCAGCTATGTTTGCTGTTTTACATCGATTGAATTGCTGACTTTTAGAGAAATGCTGCGCTTTTAGTCTATTTTAGCGAATTATGAGTTATACAATGATACAAACCATGCGATGGTATGGTGATAACGATGCTGTTTCGCTAAGTGATATACGCCAGTCGGGTGCTACCGGAATTGTAACTGCTTTACACCATATACCCGTGGGGGCTATATGGACCCCCGAAGAAATCAACAAAAGAAAAGAAACCATTGAAGCTGCAGGGCTAAGCTGGGAAGTAGTGGAAAGCCTGCCGGTACATGAGGATATCAAGAAGCGCAACGGTAATTATAAAGAATGGATAGAGAACTATAAGACGAGTTTGAAAAACCTTGCTGCAAGTGGTATCAGGGTGGTTACCTACAACTTTATGCCGGTGCTGGATTGGGTAAGGACCAATCTTGATTACCCTACAGAAACAGGCGCTTTGTGCTTAAGATTCGGATGGAAGGAATTTATTGCCTTTGATGTTTATATATTGAAACGCCCGGGGGCGGAAGATGACTATAACGAAAATGATTTAAGAAAAGCCAAGGAGTTTTTTGACAACCTGAGCATCAGCGAAATCGACCATCTGAAAACATCCTGTTTAATGGGGCTTCCCGGTTCTGATGGATTGTTTACCACAGAACAGGTATTGGACCTGCTGGATGAATATGGAGATATTACTGCTGAACAACTGCAACAAAATCTTTTTTCATTTTTAAACGAGATTGCCCCAACTGCAGAAGAGGCCGGGGTTCAATTAGCAATACATCCCGATGATCCTCCCTATCCTATACTGGGATTGCCCCGGGTTATGAGTACTGCTGCTCATATTGAGGCATTAATTAACAATGTGCCTTCCCAAAATGCCGGACTTTGCTTTTGCACCGGTTCCTACAGCGCGAGGAAGGATAATGACCTGTTAGATATGATCAAAAGATTTGGCGACCGGGTGTATTTCCTGCATCTACGTAGCACCGACAGGGATGAAGATGGCAATTTCTTCGAGGCTAATCACCTTGAGGGTAATGGTAATATTGTGTCTGTTATTCAATATGTGACCCAGCTACAAAAAGATCAGCAGCGTCGCATACCTATGCGCCCCGACCACGGTCACCAAATGCTGGATGACCTGCAGAAGAAAACTTACCCGGGGTATTCTGCCATTGGAAGGTTAAAAGGGCTGGCTGAAATAAGGGGAGTGGAAGCCGCCATTCAGCAGTTGCATTTATAAGCAGTTGAAAATAATAGGTAAGATGCCAGCAATAACCCGCTGGCATTTTTTATTTCCAGGTGTGGAGTTTTATAATAAACAGGTATCAAAATTATTATTACATATAGTTTACCCTCCCCTTCCAGCCAGTGGCGACACTGGCCAGGGCTATGCTGAGGTTTGTGTCT
>JBCNOR010000165.1:0-9363 GCA_039593785.1 Niabella sp.
TATCAAAGCTGGTTTAACAGGGCTTCTCTGCAATTAGGCACGGTTTCGAAAACTGATAACAACCCGACTACCCGGGAGCGGCTATTGCAATATAAGGCAGGGGTAGACGCGGGCCTCGAAACCCTGTTGTTTCAATACGGCCGGTACCTGTTGATCAGCTCTTCACGTTTGGGTGGTTTACCTGCTAACCTGCAGGGTATCTGGAACGATAGCAATAATCCGCCCTGGCGTTCAGACTATCATTCCAATATTAATATACAAATGAATTACTGGCTGGCTTTGCCTGCCAACCTCCCCGGGATGCACCAGCCTTACCTGGATTATATCAACAGTATGAGAGCGGTTAAAAAAGACAATACTCAAAAACAATATCCTGGTGTAAGGGGGTGGACGGTGAAAACGGAGAACAATATTTTTGGAGGGGAAAGCTTTTTGTGGAATACGCCCGGCAGCGCCTGGTATGCACAGGCTTTATGGGAGCATTATGCTTTTTTACAGGATACCGGTTATCTGCGTCATTTCGCTTATCCTGTTTTAAAGGAGATCACTGAATTCTGGGATGACCATCTGAAACGCAGACCCGATGGTACTGTTGTAGCGCCCAATGGCTGGTCGCCCGAACACGGTCCGCACGAAGACGGAGTGAGCCATGATCAGCAAATTGTTTATGACCTTTTTACCAATTATACGGAAGCGGCAGCCATCCTGAAAACCGATACAGCATATGCACGTCATATCAGCGGGTTGAGAAGCCGTTTGCTGGCGCCGAAAATAGGGAAATGGGGACAGTTGCAGGAATGGGAAACGGACAGGGATGATCCTAAGGACCAGCACAGGCATGTATCGCATTTATTCGGTTTGCACCCCGGTCGCCAGTTTACGGTTACTCATACGCCCGAACTGGTAGCTGCTGCTAAAAAAAGCTTAACAGCCCGTGGTGATGCATCTACCGGCTGGCTGGTCAATGGCCTGGAAAATGAATTTCTGGGCCCGCCTGCAGGATGGCGATCATGCTTATAAGATTCTTAATAATTTCATACGCCTGGCAGGTTCGGGAAACGTGAATTATGATAATGGCGGCGGTATATACGAAAACCTGCTTTGTGCGCATCCACCGTTCCAGATTGATGGCAACCTGGGCTATACAGCCGGTATTGCTGAAATGTTGCTGCAAAGCCATGCCGGCGAAATACAGGTATTGCCCGCACTGCCTGCCGCATGGCGTGCTGAAGGAACCGTAAAAGGGTTAAGAGCCCGCGGCGGTTTTGAGATAGTAGAATTAAGCTGGAAACAGGGCCATATTACTCAACTAGTTTTACGTTCAGAATCGGGGAAGCCATTAAACCTGTTGTTGCCTGATCAGCTGAAAGGAGATTTACCTTTGCGCCGCGAAGCCAATGGTTACCGAACTACGGCAGCTACCCGGGCGGGACAGGTGTTTAGATGGGGAAATAGGTGAGCAGTGCAGTGACTAATGAATAGTGACTAATGTGGAAATGGCAATTGAATGTAAGCAATAAGATTTATGATTTACGAACTATCATCTAGTATCTAGTATCTAGCATCTATCATCTAGTATCTAGCTTCTAGTATCCGTCACCAGTGCTCTGTCCTCTGCCAACTAAGCGCTCTCAACGAATTGAAACAGGTCTTTTGCGAATCATAAATCATGGGATTGGGATTTGATGGCTAACCTTATATTTGAAGGTTTAAACAGAACCTTATGCGTTTTACGGTAACCGTGCAGGATCCTTTTGAACAGCAGGAGCAAACTACAACCTCCCTTTCGGGCGACGAAGCCTGGCAGCTATTTAAACAGGTAGATTGGGAGCAGCTGGAGAATGCAGTATATGAGCGGCTGGATGATGTGGTACATCATTTATACTTTTACGAAATAAGCCAGGATGCCGATGGCGATAAGCGAACCTTACACGTTAGCCCGGGTTTTTGGCGGGACGGAGATATGCCTTCAACCAGGCGCATTTTTATGGTACGCTACGAATACCCACATCCTGCAAAACCGGGGCAGCACCTCAACTATAGCTACCAGCAAAGCGATTATGCCTTTGCGCAGGATACTGTTAAAGCATTTATACAGGGCGACCGGCAGTTTTTTGCAGACCAGTTTGAAATACCACGTAACAAAAGCCTCAACAGGGGAAAGCTATTCAGAAAGCTGTTTCGCGTGTTTCTGGTATTATTGGTAGCCTTACTATTGTTTATTCAATTTGTTATTGGCTGGAGCCATGTGCCGGAGCACCTGGCTTCGGTGAGGATGTGGTTATTTCCCAACTCGTTTGAAAATGCGGAAGCGGATGGGGCAAATATCGAAGCTACGGTTGCGGCTGAAGCGGCAGCTGGCATAACCGATATGGCACAGGCTGCACCCCAGGTATTATTAGATACCGTTATGTGGAAAGCAGCCATAGAGCGGGGAGATTTTATACCCGATGATGTAAAGGAAGATTACGAACGTGCCCGCCGCTTTGATTACAGCAAGCTGGAACCCGCCAGCCAGCAGCCTTCCAGTGAAGAAGCGCAGGATGCTATTTTGCATTACTATAAAGGAAAAGTGGAAAAACTATTAAAAGATCACCAGGCTTATATCCGCATTGGCAAAGCTTATAATGCACCTTTACAGCCGGATGGAACCAATGGTGGTGAAACAGCACGTGTAACGGCTATGGTATGTGCCTTTAACAAGCAAGGCGATAACCTGGGCAATATCCAAATGCCATTAGATATTGCTTACGACTTTGTACAGTATGCCGGTGATCCCGGCGTTTGGTACCTGGCCGATTTGAGCCAGACGATTCCTTATGATTATGTGTTGATGAAGGGAAGGTGAGAGAGGAGTTGATAGATGATAGATACTAGATGATAGATGATAGATGATAGTTGATAAAGGACAATATATGGTGTATGCAACTTTGATATGTAAGCGTTCTTTGAATCGGCTATCGACAATTATTCGTTTCTATTTTTTGTTCTCTTCTACTATCAAAATATCGGTAGCATAGCCTGAATTATATTGTCCCGGCATTTTACCTGTACTTTGCGGAAGTGGGAAAATATCTTCATTCTTCCAATAAAATGCGGGAGAATAAAAGTTTGTCAAAGAAGTGCCTACCGTGAAAAGCGTATCATTATTTACTTCAAAAGAATGAAAAATATGTTGTTTTGTTCTGTCTATAGCTTTATATAGACTGCCGTTCTTCCAGTAAACGGGTGTATTATTGTTTTCCATTGATAACACATACACATCATTTTTATTAGTGACCCTTATTTTTGACGGTACCAGGTTAAAAAGATACGATTTGCCACTGGTGTCCAATGGTACGCGCTCAAAATTTTTCCAATAGGATGGTCTTTGGGGTTCATAACCGCAGGCATAAAAATCGCCATTACTAACAGCTACATCATAAATATTCCCGTCAGTAGGGGCGCCGTTCAGGTAGATGCTTTTACCATCTTTCCAAATCAACATTTTAGTGTTCCCGTTGATGTTTTCCGCGCCTCCCATATACAAATGTTGATTATCAGAAACCATAGATGAAATCCTGCAGTTTTCGGATCTATCTAGGTAGTTAATTAAAACTCCGTTTTTCCACACCAAGGCTTTGGGAACATTATCGGTCCACATAGTGCCCGTGACATAAAGATCATTGTTATGCATAACCATGCCACTCGGAATTATCCTAACGTCTTGATCATACAAAACCGTTTTAATTCCATTTTTCCATAATACCGGAATTGTAATATAAGCTCCTCCTTTTTGTTCAAACCCCAACACATATACATCAGATTGGTGTATTAGTATTTTTGAGGCTCCGCCAGAGGGCGTTGAATGACTGAGTTCGGTAGCAACACCGTTTTTCCAGTAAGTGGGTACATAATCGGTAACGCCGGTTATATAAATATTTCTTTCAGTTTTAGTTTCCGGATCAGGCTTTGGATTTGCAGGCTGGTCAATGTCCTTTTTACGACATGAAAGGAAGACTACAATAAATAACAGGTATATAAATTTTACCACAATAGCAATTTAATTATGAGTTAGATGAATGTTTAAGGAAATATCAACTGAACAAAGGTGTTGCGGTTTTGCGTTGTTCCGTCTCCAACCTGTCCCCTATGATTTAAGCCAGTTGTCCAGTACGTAGGTCCGCTTTTTACTATAATGGTATGGGAGGTATTGGAGGATACCTGCAACACTCTGTCAGCAATTTTAATAAAAACATTAGTACCGGGAAAGGTAGAACCAGTGCCAAAATCACCCCTGTCATTGTAGCCCGCCGCCCATAAGGTGCTGTCACTTTTTATAGCGTATGTTGCAGCGGAGCCGGCAACAGCCAGCGTTACGCTATCCATTACTTTAACCGGGGTTCTGCGTAGTGTAAAAGATTTATCGCCTAACTGCCCCGATAAATTATTACCCGTAGTCCATAAACTTTTATCCATTTTTAAAATAACCGAATGAAGATAACCTGCAGAAGCAGTCTGAACGCTATCCATTAATTTAACCGGTAGTATGGGCCAATAATAGATGGGGGCAGCCAAACCCATTTGACCGTCGTAGTTCAACCCGCTTCCCCATAGTGTATTGTCGTTACGAACTATTAAAAGATGATCTCCTGAAGCTGCCACCTGCCGTACATTGCCCATAATTAGCGCCGGCCGGTTACGGGGGGTTATATTGCCTTCTCCCAGTTGACCATAATGATTAGCACCCGTAGCCCAAAGTGTATGATCGTTTTTAAGGAAATAGCTACACATGCCACCGGCATATATACTTTTCACATCTGTCATTATTTTTATCGCAGCTGTTCGGTCAGTATTGGTTCCATCTCCCAATTGACCATAGTAATTCATGCCAACTCCCCATACGCTGTTATCGTATTTCAGGAAAAGACTATGCCGGGCACCCGCAGCAATATTTTTTACAGCTTCCATTATTTTAACAGGGCGTATCTTATCTGCTCTGGTGCCGTCGCCAAACTGCCCATACTCGTTGTCCCCAAACGCCCAAACGGTACTGTCTTCGCGCAAAACAAGTGTAAACAAGTGACCTGCTGAGACTTCTGTGAATTTTGCCGCTGCCGGAGGCAGTGGTGGTTCAGGAGCAGGGGGTGGAGCCGGAACATCTTTTTTCCTGCAACCTATTAATAAAACAAAAGATATGATAATTACGTAAAAGCAGCATTTCATAGATTCACCTGTTTTGATCGGCTGCAAATATAATACATTACCTAATTATCCAGTACCCTGCTATATTTATCGCCGGCTCGATATTGTGTTTCATTACCTGTAAATGTACTTGTCAAGCAGCACGTATCAGGACAATAACGTTTTGAGTTTGGTAATTCAAGAAATCAATTATTCTATTCCTGCAATTATTTCTTTTTTAGCGAAACAGAAATGCCTAATTCAATATAGGCTATATTATCCAATGTTCCCATAGGATAATACTGAATAGGATGCAAGGGAAGATAGATCCTCGCGTGAGGTTTAAATCTTTTTTTACCAAGAGCAAACTCGTATAGTAAGCCATACTCAGGTAGCGTGTTCCGGGTAACGGTAGTTATTTCATCCAGCTGCGGGTTCTTCAGCGTTTCGCTAAAAGCAATACGTTTAATACCTCCCAGTACGCTCAGGGTATGACGGCTGTTCTTGTTTTTACTGTATAAAGAGTAGCCTATTCCAAAGTTTTGTATTAAAGCATAATTGTAATTGGTTTGCACATATTGTTGTTTTCTATGCGTGGCCGGCAAAAAACTAAGCATGGAATAGGAAGCTACAGACCACCGGTTGGCAGCCGGGTAATTGATCACTACAGAAACAGAGGGCTTTATATTGAGTATTGCCATTCCCACTGCGGGTTTAATTTCAAATTGATTACTTCTCTGAGAATGGATGCTGGTTGCCGACAATAGCAGTATGAGCAGCGGTAAAACGGATCGCATAAAATTTATAGTTGTTGAAAGTAAAATGTAAGTGCTTTAGGAATGGTACTATTTTTTGAACCCATATGATCAAACCCACGCGCTATGTGGAACTGCTGTATGTAGTGTGGATAATAATCACTGAGCGTTTTTTGAAATAATGCAATGGGGGGCTGCATCACTTCCTGCTCCAGCTCTCCAACGGCCAGGAAAAAGCTTCCGTTGCCGGCTGTATTTTCACTACGCCTTTCCTTTTCATCGATCAGTACTACCTGGTCGCCTACCCAAAGTGACGGGCTTAGCGCCATATAATGCCCGAACAGCTCATTATGGCTAACAAAACAATGGGCAACGAACAGTCCGCCGGCCGAGTGACCAATAATCCCGCGATGGGCTCGGTCTAAGGCCACGGGGTAATCTTTTTCTATTTTCGGAACCAGCTCTTCACCAATAAACCTGGCAAATGCATCCGCACCACCTTTGCCACCCCGTAAGGGTACCGGCGCATAATCGTGCACGCGATCATGCCCCCATCCGATACCAATTACCAGTACCCCGTCTTTTTGCTGCTTTGACGCCTGTTTATCGCCTTCCGATACTACAAAATCAAGGTCCCATTTAGGATCGAGCACATACAGGGTTGCATATTTTTTTTGCGGCGAATAGTTTTTGGGCATGACCACTTTTATGTCATAGGACCCGCTGTTGATGGAGGAGCTGATGGTGAAAGTTTGCACCCGCTCTGCTTCAATGCTGTTCTTTTTACAGGCAGCGAAGAGCAACCAACTATAAATAAAAAGCGATAAAGATTTCATATTGATTATTTAAATGATATTATCCTGTGACCGTGGAATTAGAACAAGGATGGCAATAGCATCATTGCGTAACGCAAAAATGGGTAACACATGGCAACCCAGCGCCCCACAAGGTCTTGTGGCACCTTTTTTATGGGCATTTTATCACTACGGTAATAAAAATGGGGGTGATATTGGGTCGATTGTCACAGGTAAACAGGGAAGCAACCGGTATAGCAGGCGGCAGAAGTGCTAACTTTAATTAATTGTAACAAGAGTCAGCCAGCCCCATGAAGACTTAATGATACTTCGGGAAGCTATCAGGTATTTGTTTTCAGGTAATCGGATGGCGATTTCCCGGTAAACTTTCGAAAGTTGCGGTTAAAAGAAGATTTGGAATTAAAGCCGCAATCAAAAGCAATGGATAATAAAGTGTATCCCTTATTTCCAGGATCTGCAGCTTGCTTTATAAATGCGGCTACCCTCAGCGAGTTAATATAATCGTAAAAGCTCTGGTTAAACCGGGAGTTAATTACTTGTGACAAAGCAGCTTCCGATACCTGTAAAGCGCCTGCTAAATCATCAAGGGTTAGCTCCGGATTTTTATAGAGCTGATCCCGCTCCATTATTTCCTGTAGTTGTATATGAATACGTCCGGCTTCCACTTCAGAAAGATTAGACCAATCATATTTTGCTTTGGCGGGTGCAGGAATTGTTGCTTCTGATTCAACACCGGGCTCTGAAATGGCCGGCATTGTTGTTATATCAGCAGTAGCGACATTTTCATTATAAGAAACCGGTGCCGCCGGAATTCTGAAAATTTGCTTTTGCCGTACTCCAAAGTAGCCAATAAAGCAGATATACAGGGAAGCGCTGAGATAAATGGTTTGAGGCGTTTGGTAAAAGATAACAAACAGCCATATTATACCAATGCCCGCAATAAGATAGCGCAGCCAGTTAAGGCTTATATGGTCGGTAGTAGAGAACACCTGCCCTATTTTATGTTTATACCTGTATAATAATATGCATGAGGCAAAAACATAACTGACGCCCGAAATGGCAATAGCAATATTAAAACCCAGGGCTAACCAACGGTAGGGCAACATACCTGCCTCAAACAATTGTAGCTTTTGCAAAGGAGTTTGCAGTGAAAAAGGTAACCATACCAACATTGCCAGCGCCACCGGTACAAAATGCAAAAGGCTTTTAAAGCTAAATAACCTGGGCTTGGTAAGATAAAGAATGTACAGGTACAAAAACGGCCCGTGAACCAGGGGGAAGGGCGCGCCCCATCCCAGGAACGAAGGGTAAGAGCGGTAATTACCCGAAATCAGCCAATAAAGATCTGCAAGGTGGAGGGTGGCAATCAGTTGCCATACCATCAATAATTTGTCCGCAATAGATTTATGAGGCTTGCCAATAAAGAGCAGTAAAAGGTATATAGATATGGAGATGCTGGCGAAATACAACATAAGATCAATGCATGGCGTTAAAGGTAATTAAAATCAACAATCTTCCATGCCTACCTCACTCTATATATCTACTTATCGGGGTACCCCGGAATATTTAACCCGAGTACGATATTATGTTCCGCTACCTGCATGCTGTTCTGTAATGATACCCGTACCTCGCCGCTACCGCCGCGGTTTTCGGGTGGATATCTTTTGAAATAAGGTTTCAGTAAAGGATCATCCTCAAAATTGATCTCATCGGTATAATATTCATTGGGAAGATCAGGCTCTTTAATGGATAAATGTATATGTGCCGGTAATGAATCGTTGGGATAGGGTGCAGGCCTGATCGTATACAAGGTGTACTGCCCGTCAGCAGCGGTTTTGAGCCAACCCCTGATATAGCCGTGCCGCCTTGCTCTTTCGTCCAGGCCCGGGCGATTGGCATAATACCCCTCGTTATTGGTTTGCCAGTAGTAAATGATCACGCCGGGTGCGGGTGTTTTTCCATCTGCTTTCAGTACTGTACCCGATATTTTTAGTGGTTGTCCCTTGCTGCTCCAACCCGGGCTTGTGTCTACTGCAGCTATTTGCCCGGGAAGGTTGATGTACATCAGCTCACAGCCATCGCAGCCGCCACCAACAACAGCACCCGGTTTTTTGTTGGAAGGGCTTACCGGTGCGTTGCAGCTTATCATCGTTGCGTATAGCGCTATTGCTATGCTCAAAATCTTTTTGTTCATATTCCTGTTTTTGGCAACAAATATGGGCGGTAAACCAGGTGGGAAACAAATACAATAGGGTAAGATGAGTCTATTTTAGTCCAAGCTGAGGCTTTGCCAGCCATTGCTGCTTAAAATGTGCGGCGTAGTTTCGGCTTACCCGCAATACGGTTTGGTTGGTAAGCGTTACATCATAGTCGCCGTTTTTGCGCGATTGTACAGATGCAACGGTATTTATATTAAGCAGGCAGGATTTATGGATCCTGATAAATACGCTGCCCTCAAGTTCAGTCTCCAATCCTTTTAAAGTAGCCGTATGCAGGTATTTTTTATGAGCCAGGTGCACCATTACATAGGGGGGACTTGCCGAGAAATAATGGATATCGTTTACCGCCAGTAATGTTTGGGGGCGGTGTCAGCAGGATGGTGTACGGCCCGCCCTGGCCGGTTGGCTTGA
>JBCNOR010000166.1:0-9351 GCA_039593785.1 Niabella sp.
TTCCAGTGTTCCTGCCGGCAATAAATAACCCATCAAATCCTTTAACGCTTCCAATTTATACTCGCTTTAATTAAATGCAAATACAAATATTTTTAACCAATCCCCCAAAAATTTGACTTGATCCATTTTTACAGGCCAGGTATTATTTGGTATTGACCTGGTTGATCAGGTTTAAAAGTTCTGTTTCAGAAACTTCTGTCAATGAAAAATTATAGGAGATAAAGTCTTTTCCCGCTGCTGGTGCTCCGAATGTTACGTCTTTCAGTTCTGCATAAAATTTCCCGTCTTTTGCACTCATTGCTAAAAAAGTACCTGAAGTGCCGATTGGCATTGAATTTTGGTAACTCAAAAAGCCTTCTTTACCAGGGGCAGGGTTTAATATCATTACCGAGTAATTGATCAACGTGTTGGTTCCGGCTTTTTTGAAGAACAACATACTGGGTGTTTGTCCTCCCAACCCGGTTTGCCCGTTGAACTTATCTCCAAAATATCCCAGTACGGTTGTCTTGGGATTAGGATCATTGTACAGCGCATCGCAGTTTCGCCACTGCCCTAAAGCATCTAAAGGAAAGACAGTGGTAGCCCCGGTAACAGCGCCCCAGCCCGGGATCTGGCTCCAATCGACTCCTTTGGATACCGAATATTGAACGGTAACAGATGTAGGCTGGTTTTCATGATTATAGCCATTATTGGTATAAGAAACGGTTGTATCTCCCTCCCACATGGGCGCTTCGCGTTTAGCGCCGGTAGCAGTACCCACCGGTACCATTACGGTTGGAGGACGCTGCGCTACTGCAGGGCTCATGCGCAGTGCTGTATCATTCCTGCTGGCGCTCACTATTATTTCTCCGAAAGACTCCAGCATTTGACCTGAAGCGGTAACAGTTGGTTTGTTCGCCAGTATCATATCGCTGGCCTTTAAAATATCTTTTGCACTAACCGTTACCGACCCTGTAACGGCAGAGCCATCGGGCTTTACAAACGCGTTAGCCGGGAACGTAATTTGGGTGCCGCTTTTTAAAGTAATGGTGCCTCCGGCAGAAGCATCAAAACTGAAAGTTTCTGTTTTAGGCGCATGCTTCTCAAAAAAAGCCTGCATCATGCGGGCTGAAGCCTGATCATCAATACCCGGAATAACCGGTGCATCGTTTTTCTTACAGGAGTCTAAACTTAAAATGGTTACAATAACTAATACCAAGGGTAAAAATGTCTTTTTCATAACTATGGGGTTTTACGTTTTTAAACTTGTTTACAGGTATATCACGCACCCGAAACAATTGTTACCCCATAACCGGAAGTTATTTTTTCCTTTTCAGAAGAAAGAAAATGACTGCACCAGCTACTATAGCGGCTCCGGCAAACCAATATTTAATGAGTCCCCTCCCGCTTTTTTGGAGCAGTACCGGATGATTTTTCCCCTGGTATAACAGGGCTGCCCATAACCAGGGATTCTGCGCTGCAACCGACACATTTTTTGCCAGGTATGCCGCCCGGGCTTTTTGCAGCGCTTTCGCAGGTAAGCTCACCGCATCGAGTTCCTTATAAAAAAGCCGGGTTAAGTCGCCGGCAACGGCATCATCCACTTCCCAGCGGGTAGATAATGCGCCATCCACCCCGCTGCTGATAAAAGCTCTTCCCAGGCTCATAATACCTTCATTGTGCTGGCTGGCTCCTCTTCCTGTTTCGCAGGCAGATAATACGATCAACGGGGAGTTGGCAATATTATACTGAAGCTGCCCCAGGTAAAGTTTTTTTTGAAGCACGATGAAAGGCTGCTGCGCACTATCACCCGCCACCGCATGAGAAGCCAGGTGGATAACGTTAGGCTTTCCTAATACGCTATAAAATGCGCTATCGGTTGTAGCGGCAGCACTGCTGTAAGTACAGGCAAACCGGTCCTGCAAATAGTCCGCCTCCATTTGCGTAGACGGCAATGCCGGAAAGCCGAGGTGCTCATTTTCAAAACTAAATACATGGATAGCTGCCGGCTGCGCCTTAGCCGGAGTTGTAAGCTGCAACAGCGAGAACTGGTAACTGACCGCATGTTCTACCCCGAAATATGAGCTTCCCTTTTCGTTCATAGAAAGTGCTTCGAAGGGAAGTTCGTGTAAACGGCCTGACGGAGAAATAACATAGTCTCCCTCTTTAACTTCACCAGGCAGGTATTTTTTAAGGATAGTGTGAGCTGTTTTAAAATAAATTCCCGGATTATTATCAAATGCCTGCGGGCCGGAATAAAAGTACTTTTTAGTAAAGTCTCCAATATCCTGTAAATCCCCGATTGTGGAGTCAACAAAGCTGGAAAGCCCGTTGCTGTTTGCTTTTATGATATACAAACCTTTATCCGTATAATGATAGCTGATTACGTTGTTAGCTTTACGGCTTTCATTTACCTGGTTTTTGAAATTAGTAAATGAGGGCGCAGACAATGATTGTGAAAAGCGGCTGCCATTGAGGCTGAGTTGGTACTCCTGCCTGGTAATTCTTTCTTTTATCATTTCTTTTTCTCCAGGAGAAACAGCTTGTGCCAGCAGCAGGTAATTATTACGCAACTCGCTGAGATTCGCATTATTTATGGTTGCTTCTGCCTTCCAGGTGCCCGATCGTTGCTGCTCATACATTAATTTACGCCCCTTGGATAGCTCCGTCATCCATAGTGCCTTCCATAAAAATTCGTCATTTTGAGTGGTTTCAAACCAATGGTGATGCATTGCAATAACGCTATTGGTTTGAGCTTCGTTGGAGTAAATATTACTCTTGCTATATAGCCACGGATCGATTAACTGCTGGGTATAATAGTCGTTCAAAACCGCTTGTGTACCCCAGTAAGAGCTGCTATCTGTTTGCTGCTGCACTTCAAAACACAAGGCCAGGCCAAACATGGCAGTAGTCACATGATAGTCGGGGTATAGATTCAGTGAATCGGTTTTAAAAAATGCCAGGGTTTGCGCAAACCAGGCTTTGCTTAAGAGAGGCTGGTTTAGTTGAAAAAGATTAACGGCTATTTCGTTAGACAGTCCGGCCTTATCTGCTACAGAAGACGCTCCTGCAATATCCCAGGCTGATTGTAACTGTACTAACGCTTCTGCATATTTATGATGTTTATTTAAAATACGGGCATGATTGGTTAATGCGGCCTGTAGCCATGCTGTATTATCAGCCGGAGGGACCAGTAAGGCTTTCCGGTTCCAGTAAGCAGCGCTGTCTGTTTGGCCGGTTTCGAGATAGGCTTCTGTTTTCAGGTTATACAATAATGCGGCGATGGCTTGTGAAGGGCTTTTCAAGCTCTTTACCCCAAGGCCAATGATATTGTGAACCTGCGGGTAATCTCTCATATAAAAATAGGTGGTAGCAAGATTGGCATATAGCCCCGGAAGCATCTCCTGCCTGTGCTTTGTAATTGCCGATGTAATAACCTGTTGTTGTATGGCAATTGCCTTGCTAAAGTCTCCGATTCTTGTATAATTGTTTCCCAGCGGCTTGCCAATATATTCTTCGGGCTCCATTTCAGCTGCGAGGAGACTATCGGTTTTGTTTTCATCATAATACAGGAAGGCCTTCTCGTACCAGCTGGTTGATGCCCTCACCTGCCTGCTCTGCAGCAAATGATAGCCTATGTTGATCAGCAGCTGATAATATCCCAACTTTTCGTCGTAAGAAGCCGGTTTCCGCCATATATTATTGAATATAGAATCGGCTTTATTAACCAGTACCGGGCTTTGATCAAGTACGTCAAAAGCATAATTGATATAACCCAACAAAGAGTCTTTTGCTTTCAGCTCTGTGTAAAAAGCGGCCGGTTGGGAATGCTGCAAACCGGTATTACCCGACAACAGTATCGTTAGCGCTGCTAAGAGGGTGAACAGCGCTGTATTACAATATCGGGTGGATTGAATTAAAAACGCCATCCTGCATATATATATCCGGAACTATTGTTTTTGCCATTGTAATAATACCGGATCCCCAGGTGAGGCCCCAGCTTTACCTTTCCCGCCTGCAAATCAACAAAAGGCTGAAAACGCCAGTTACTCAAGGATTTAATATTTTCTGTTTGTGCTATTTTATACGGTTCTACAGCCACGCCGTTGGCTCCTGTAATATGGTAAGCATTTTCCGATTCTATCTTTCCGCCCATATCTGCTGTTACCGCTGCCCCGGCTCCAACTGAAAAATAATCACCGATATTGTGGCGCAGCTGCAAAGGCACCAGCCTAACCTGGCTTATGGTAAGTGTTTGGGACGAATCAAAGGTTTTATATGCATATTCCTGCCGGTCGCCTATTCTTATAATTCCAGGTCGTTCTATACCCAAAATATTAGCGCCTGTGGTTTTTAATCCCTGTTTATAATAGAGCTCCAGCTGCAGGTAGGGACGATAGGGTGCCAATGGCGCCACACCCACACCGGTAACAATGCCATTGCTGGTAGCGGCACCAGAGCCAAAGGCATTTTCGTACCCCGCCATAAAAATGGGAGAAGGACTTTTTTTGAACCGGCCAGTGGCATGGTTGGTGATCACCGGTTCGTTCTTATCAAAATAAATAGCAGTGCGGGATTTAAAGGGCTTATTCTCCAGCTTTTTGCGTGTAACAATACTGAACTCCAGGAAGCCCTTGGTACTATCTTTATCTTCAACACCTTTCTGATTGGTACCCGCCAGGTAAATTCCATGAAAAGTAAAGACCGCTCCTTTTTCATTTTTCACGAGCTCCCAGCATCCCCGCTTTTCTTTTGCCAAACTATCGCAGGGCGGGCAAAAGGGCGACATATCTGTTACGACTATCGTTTCGGGGTTTAAAACACCGGCCATTGTCATATCCAGCGCAATTTTCCGGGCCGGGCCCTTCCCGTTGTTTTGAAAACGTACTTTATAATTTAATGGTTTATATTTTTTGAGAAAACGGTAACTGATGCGGCCTCCTTTTATATTCATTTTATTAGGATCATGCGAATTAACTACCGGGACACTTAGCTTATGCATAACGGGTTTCCCCCTTTCCGGAACATATACACCTGTTATAGTAAGTGTTGCATTAGTGTCTTTGATCATTTCGGGCGTAACATGTAATTGCAGGAAGGAAAACCTGGCTTCCCCGGCGGGCGTACTTTCTAGATCCGAGCTGTATACATTTTTATAAAGTGAAGTAGTATTGGTAAACAAGGCTCCTGCCGCTGCGGCTTTCACCGTTACAGGGAAGTTAGAGGCAGGGCTACCACTTTCTGTAACCAGGAGATCGGATGGTATTAAAGGCATTCCCTCAGCTTTGGTAAAAGCCATTAGGGGAGCCGCGCTATTATAAGATCTGAAACCGGAAGTATCAAAGCAGGTTTGATCAAACTGCTTTTCATTGAGCATCAGGTAGAGACGGCCTTTTTGCTGCTGCGCCTCCGTGTTCTTCCAGCCAACAATCAATACCAGGGTATCATTAGGTTTGGCCATGCAATTGTACTTTAGCTCAAACATGCCATTGGCCTTAAAAAAATCTTTCTCCGCAACAGATGCCACATTATCTTTTATGGGTAAAGATTTGTTGACCTGTATTTTTTGTGTTTTCCGCTGAGGCTTCCGGCCATCATCATAATTGTTAACAGCATATAACAATACATTATAAGTATCTGCCTGTGCATATACGTGTTGCGGATTTTCTGCAGTGCTGAAATGACCGTCGCCAAAGTCCCAGAGATAGGTATAAAAAGGTGCAGGCGCCCCGGGTATCTGTGTAAGGGCAGGGAGCTTTATAGAAAAAGAAACACGGTTGCTGCTGTCAGTTGTTGCAATAATGGTGCTATCCGCTTGTTGTGCGATAGTGTTAAAGCAAAGTACCAGTAACAAAAAAGTATAAAAGTATTTCACGCGGCAGTTTTTCCAGTATATCAATGAGGAGTAGATTTTGTTACCCCGGTTTTTAATGGCTGCCTAAATTTATTTAATTATTACCAGAGAAAAGAATTTTACTACATTAGCTTGTTATAAACCAGCCTCTTGCACGCCGACCAGCAATATATTGACGCCCTCAGGCAGCATAACTCTCAACGCATTGAAGAGATATACAGGAATTTTGCACCTGGTATCAGGAATTTTTTATTGTCGAAAGGAGCTGATCCTGAAGAAGCCGGTGACATTTTCCAGGAAGCGCTTATTGATGTATACAAGCTGGCTCAGAATAAAGACTTCACCCTCACCTGCCCGCTGGAAGCCTTTCTATTACTGATCTGTAAAAGGAAATGGATTAACCAGACAGAAAAAAATAAAAGACAGGGGGTAACAAAATCAATTGATGACGGATATACCTGGGTAGCCAGCAAAGATGATGAAGCGGCCGCATTGCACGCCGATACCTTAGAAAGAGAAGAAATAGTAGTTGCGATGCTTCAGCAAATAAGTGAGCGGTGCCGTGAAATTATCATGAGCAGTTATACAGGTAGGTCTCAGCAGCAACTGGCCGATGAGCTGGGGGTAAGCTATGCCTACCTGAGGAAGAAGAAGTCTCTTTGCATGGCTGAATTGATATCATTGGTACGAAAAAATAAAAATCATGCAGCATGAGCAATTTTGAAAAAATAGAAGCTTATACAGAGGGCTGGATGAGTGAGCCCGAGCGTGCTGCTTTTGAATTGGAATTGCAGGCCGACGCCCAATTGAAACAGGACTATGAAGACTGGTTGCATGCCGATGATATACTAAAACGCCATATAGGTAGCCGGTCGAATATTACTGACCTGGAACAAATTCTCAATCCGCTTACACAACAATATTTTAAAACAGAGCACCCAGCAAAAGCAAAAGTAGTTTCTATCAGGAAATACGTGGTATCGGCGATTGCCGCAGCAGCTATCTTTATTATTTATCTCTCGCTACCCACCGGCATTGAAAATTATAATGTGCCCAATATGCCACAGGCTGTGGTTAGAGGATCAGAGAACTTATCCAATAAAGGCGCACAGTTGTTCAACGAAGGCAAATATGAGGAAGCGCTACCGTTACTGAAGGAGCAGGCTTTATCGAAGCCGGAAGATGCTACAGCAAATTTCTTTTATGCCGTTAGCCTGGTGAAGACAAAAAAATATGACGAAGCATTAACGGTATTGAAACCTTTAGCCAAAGGCGAATCGGCCTATAAAGAAGACGCTGTATTCTTCGCTGCTTTATCCGCTTATAAGCTCAACCGGAAGCCCGAAGCATTAGGGTTTGCTGAAAAGGTAAGTGAACGCAACGCGTATTACCAGTCTTCTCAAAAGATCATTAAAAATTGCCGCTAGTTATTAATACGCCAGAACCGGCCAAATACACCGATATATTTTTCTTTGCTTGCGGCTGCTACCAATTTACCCTGTTCGGACACCGGGCTGAAATAGGTTACCGTAGCATTGGAGTAAATCAATTTGCTTTCGTACTCGATTAATGGAGGAGAACTTACCCGCCCGGCGGTTGGCCGGATAAACTTATTAAAGTCAACTTCCTTGGGATTGGTAAAAAAAGCGATCAAAATAGCAGCTATGATGAGCAAAGAGATAAGACGGCGAAATTTCATACTATATTTTATGACATTAATAAAGACGCTAACAACCAAATAATTACTGATAAATACAAAACAAAAAGCGCAACCAGAGAAAACGGAATATACTTGTCTTTATAAGCTGCTTTCTTATAAGGCAAAAGACTTATAAGGAGTCCGATGGTAAAAGCAATAACAGGATAAGAAAAAGCAATTCCCACTATAAGATTCCGCCGAAATTGGTCTTCGTTCAATATTTTTCCGAAGATATCTCTTATACCACTTCGCGTGGGAACCATCCAATAAAGCGCTAGCCCTGCAGCAATGCATGCAAAGAATAGCACAATAATATTTCGCTTTGTCGAAAGTTTCTTTGAAGATTTATGCCTGTCATTAAACAGGTCGCTTGTACCTTCATTCTCACTTTGTAGCATTTCCATTATCGTTAACGATCTAACTAAATAAATACTCTACATCTTCTTTAGTCAGGGACTTCACAAACCCCGACTCATCGGAGATCAGGTCTTTTGCCAACGCTTTTTTCTTTTCCTGCAGCTTTAATATCTTGTCTTCGATCGTGTCTTTACAGATCATGCGGTACGCAAAAATATTCTTGGTTTGCCCGATACGGTGCGTACGGTCTATCGCCTGTTGCTCTACTGCCGGGTTCCACCACGGATCTACAATATACACATAGTCTGCCGCTGTAAGGTTCAAACCTACACCTCCCGCTTTCAATGAAATCAGGAATACCCGCACTTCGTCATTCTTCTGGAAATTCTGTATCGCCTTTTCCCGGTCAGGCGCCGATGTGCTGCCGTCGAAATATTCATATTTTACACCTAACTCATCAAGCTTTTGACGAATCAGTCCGAGCATGCCCAGGAACTGCGAAAACACGAGGGCTTTATGATCGCTCATATCTTCTGTGATCTCTCTTGCCAGCTCTTCTATTTTGATAGAGTGATTTTCAAAAACATCCTCTTCATTCAGAATAGCCGGAGAGTCACATATCTGCCGCAGCTTCATTAAACCTTGCAGGATAGTTAGCTGAGACTTACCCAACCCCTGGTTATCAATAGTACCTAAAATCTTATCGCGATAATCGTTCCGGTAGGCATCGTAAATACGGCGTTGCTCATCACCCATTTCGCACCAGAGGATCATTTCTTGTTTTTCCGGCAGATCTTTAGCCACCTGCTCTTTGGTACGACGCAGAATGAACGGGTACAGGATCTTTCTCAGGTGTTCTTTTCTTTCCTGCTCTCCTAATTTATCGATTGGTATGGCAAATTCCTGCCTGAAGAACTCCATGCTACCCAGCATACCCGGGTTTAAGAAGTTCATCTGCGCGTAGATATCGAATGTATTATTTTGTAAAGGCGTACCACTCATGCATAAGCGGTGCTTGGAGTTAAGCAGGGATGCCGCACGCGTAACTTTACTGGCCGGGTTTTTTATCGCCTGGCTTTCATCCAGCACCAGGTAGTCGAACTTAACATTCAGGAAGAGCTTGATATCACTTCTTAGGGTACCATAGGTGGTGATGGTAATATCATGCTTCATGATCTCATCAGAACTACGGGTTCTGGTGCTGCCATGATGGATGCAGTAAGTAATAGACGGCGCGAATTTCTTGATCTCATTCTCCCAGTTATAGATCAGCGTGGTAGGACAAACCACCAGCGCTTTCATATCGGGGTGATTGTTCTTGTAATGTTGCAGGAAGGATAAAGCCTGTATGGTTTTACCGAGACCCATATCATCGGCCAGTATACCACCCCAGTTAATATGTTGCAGGTAGTTCAGCCATTGGAAGCCCGCTAATTGGTAAGGTCTTAAAATGGGTCGCAGA
>JBCNOR010000167.1:0-9347 GCA_039593785.1 Niabella sp.
GATAGCCAATGGTGGCGAAGTTAAGATCATGCCTTTTGTGCAGGGATTATCCACCACCGCTATTATTAACAAAATAAAGAATGAATAAATGCAACAATCCAGCATCAAGTGTCAGTATCTAACATCTAAATACTAATATCTAAATACTAATATCAATATCCTTTGTCATCTCACCTTAAAATACTGGTCATCCGTTTCAGCTCGCTCGGTGATGTTATTTATACAACTCCTGTCGTTCGCTGCCTGAAGCAACAATTACCAGGTGTTGAAGTGCATTTCATAACGAAGCCGCAGTTTAAATATATTTATGAGGGCAACCCTTATCTCGACAAACTACTGTTATTAAAAGAAAAGCTGAACGATACTATTGCTGAAATCAAAGCAGAAAAGTACGACTGTATTATTGACCTGCACAGTAACCTTAGAACAAGTATCATCAAGTTAAAAACAGGTATCAAATCCTATACCTATAACAAGCAAACTATACGTAAATGGCTAAGTCTTAAATTGGGAAGGCAACTAGTGCCACCGGTACACCTGGTAGACCGGTATTTGAAAGCTGCTGCTCCTTTGGGTATTGTTAACGATAATAAGCCAATCGATTATTTTGTAAAGAACAATCATGATATCGCTACCCTTTTGCCCGCTACGCATCGTAACGGCTATATAGGGTTTATTATCGGGGCTGCGCATTTTACCAAACGTATGCCGAATGAGAAGATCATTTCTATATGCAGGCAATTAAATCGTCCTGTTGTTTTACTAGGAGGAAATGATGTAAAAGAAAACGGATCAATAGTTGCAGCCGCTGTGGGTGATAATGTCTATAATGCCTGTGGCGCCACCAGCCTCGACGAATCGGTTTTCCTGGTATCGAGAGCTGAATCGATCATTGGTTTTGACACCGGGCTCACCCATATTGCAGAAGCATTTAATAAGCCTATAGCTTCTGTGTGGGGCAGCACGGTTCCTGAACTGCTGGGCGTTCAACCCTACAAGGTGGATAAAGTGCTTATTTCCGGTGTTGACCTTAGTTGCCGGCCCTGCTCTAAATATGGCCTGGCCCAATGCCCGCTCCATCATTTTAAATGCATGAACGATATTAACGAGAAAGAAATAGTTGATTTTTGCAACGAATAGGTGCTTGATGCTTGATACGGGTTTCTGGATACTGGTCACTGGATACTGGATGCCGGATGTTGGATGCAAAATCGTGTGTCGGGCATCGCCTACCCGTATCTTATCTAAGCCTCCTCGTAGTTCAGATCTTTATGAAAGGTTTCTTTAGAGGTAAACACTGCGATAGTACATATAGCAAAAACAATTACACAGGTAAAAATGCCTCCGTTTATATAACCCACACCCGGTAAGCCTCTCAGGAACTGGAATAGCATCAGCATCAACGGCACCGTTCCCCTTACCATGTTAGGAATAGTAGTAGCTGCGGTTGCACGGAGATTGGTGCCAAATTGCTCTGCACCGATGGTTACAAAAATGGCCCAGAACCCCGATCCAAAACCCAAGGCAGCACATAAGAAATACATTAAAGAAGCGCTGCCATTCCATTGTAGCGTAAAATACAACACCATAAATAAGGCAGTAACAGCATAAAAAACATATAAAGCTTTTTTCCGGCTTTTCAGCCACTGACTTACCAGTCCTATGGTTACATCACCTACGGCCAAACCCGCGTAAGCAAACATAATAGATTTACCGGGGTCTATTTCCCCGGTAATTCCAAACTCTTTGGCGAACTCCTTACTAAAAGTAACGAGAATACCAATCACGAGCCAGGTAGGAACGCCTATTAAAATACTTTGCACATAACGTGTTAATCTTTCACGGTTATTCAATAACATAAAGATCCTGCCGCGTTTTACATCCTTTTCCTTCATTTTCCGGAACATACCAGACTCTAATACAGAAACCCGAAGTAATAACAAAGCCAACCCTAACCCTCCTCCAATAAAATAACAGGTACGCCAATGAAAGTTTTCTTTTATAAAGAATGCCACTACTGCCCCGGTTATACCAAAACCTGCAACAAGGGAAGTGGCTATTCCACGCTTTTCTTTAGGTAATAATTCGGCAACCAATGTTATGCCTGCACCCAGCTCCCCCGCCAGACCGATACCTGCAACAAACCTGATCCACTTATATTGTTCTACTGTCTGCACAAAACCATTGGCGATATTTCCCAGCGAATACAACAATATTGAACCAAACAATACGCTCGATCTTCCTTTTTTATCCCCTATAATCCCCCATACAATACCTCCCAGCATCAGTCCAAACATTTGCCAGGAAAGAATACTCTCACCATCTGTAGTGATCTGATCACCCGTTAACCCCATCTCTTTTAAGCTGGGAATACGGATAATACCAAAAAGCAAGAGGTCGTATATATCTACAAAATACCCTAATGCGGCTACCACAACCGTTAGGTTAAAAATTGAAACAGGTTTATGATCAGGCTGCATCGTTAGTTTTTTAATAATTATTTAGTTGCTTAGAAAGCCTCCGTTTTCCAATGCAATGGTTATACATATTTTTCCCAACAGATTTTGTAAACAGATATCCTCAATATTTACTTTGCTTACTGCCACTATCAACCGTCAACTATCAACTCTTATTAATGAAGTACTCTATAGCCAGCCTGTAACCGTCCAATCCTAAGCCGCAAATAGTACCTGCGGCCTTAGCGCTAACATGAGATAGTTTCCTGAACTCTTCCCTTGCATGCACATTACTGATATGGACTTCCACCACAGGAGCTTTAATAGCCGCAATACAATCGCCTATGGCAACCGAAGTGTGTGTGTAAGCTGCCGGGTTTAATACAATACCATCAGCCTCACTACCTAATTGTTGAAGCGCGTTCACCAGCTCCCCTTCCACATTGCTTTGAAAATATTCTAATACTATATCCGGGAAACGGGCTCTCAAGGTTTCTAAAAATGAATCAAATCCCTGTGAGCCATAAATACCTGGTTCTCTTTGTCCGAGCAGGTTTAAATTGGGGCCATTTATAATTGCGATCTTCATCTAAAAGCTGTTTGTTTTATTTATGAAACGAACAAGCTAATATATATCAATTGTTCGAAGTATATTAAAATGGAGAAAAATAAGACCGGTTACAGCCGCACAGACTGGTAGGCTCCTGGTGTAATACCTTCGGTTTTCTTAAAAAGCCGCACAAAATAATTAACATCGTTGAAACCACACTGTAAGCTCACCTCGCCAATGCTGTTGTTTTTATCAGTCAGCAATTGTTTTGCAAGGCGAATGCGTTCCTGGTTAATGTATTCCAAAGGCGTAATACCTAACTGCTCTTTGAACCATTTAAAAAAATGATTTCTTCCCAGGTAGGCTTTACGACTTAACAGATCTACCGATATTTTAGAGCTCAAATGCTGCTGTATGTAATTAAGTACGTAGTGCAGCCGGCTGCTGTTCGAGTGAGACAGGCTTTCTGCCGAGGATACTTTCAGGTTCTGGCTTTGCATCAGCCGTATTAGCAATTCCTTGAGATTCAGGTCTGCATATACATTTTTAGCCTGGTCATCACTGCAGCAAATGCGTATCAGTTTATTCAATGATGAAGCGATGTCGTTATTATTTTGAAAATGATAATGATCAAATGTGAGCTTCCAGGAACCCGCTTCGCTGGTACTATTATAGTGATGATTTAAGTACTGAACGGTTTCGGCTATGTAGCCTCCATCCAATGTCAATGCAATACACTGGCTCGGGTTCAGCTCTGAAGCCTCGGGGAAATCGATCAGCATTTTCTCCCTGGCATTGGCTATAACCGTTTCTCCCGGTAAATAATCAAATGACGGCTTATTGGGCAAATGCATGACTTTTTTACCAGCGATCATGCTGGTGATCACCACGTCATTAAAAGTAAGCGGAACCTGGTAGGCGGTTTCGTATGACTCAAAAATATTGAGTTCACAGCCATTCAGATTATAGATACGCCTGTTCTCAACAAGTGTTTGCAACTTATTTTGTTGTGTAAAAGCGATTTTATTTAATGATGTACCCTTGGGCATAAAGCAATCCTTGCTGTTAAGTTAAGACATTTTATCGCTTTCAAACCATAAAAAAAATCTAAATTCTGTAGGTACGATTGTGCTATAAATAAATACGATTATTATCCTCAGTTGATCATAATAAACGAAACTTAGAGCATTGTTTAACGATAAAAATTCTTGAAATATGAGCACTTCAACCGCCGCAGCGCCTGCGGCATCCAACCTGGCCATGCGGCCCCAGTTTAAAGATCGCTACGAACACTATATCGGTGGCGAATGGGTAGCACCGAGTAGCGGTGAATATTTCGATAATATCTCGCCCATCGATGGCAAAGTGTTTACCCAGGCAGCGCGCGGCAATGCAGAAGACATTAACAAATCAATTGAAGCGGCCCAGGAAGCCTTTAAAACCTGGAGTAAAACCGGTGCCGGCACCCGGAGTAACATTTTATTAAAAATTGCACAGACTATCGAGGATAATCTCGAATACCTGGCAACCGTAGAAACCATAGACAATGGCAAGGCCATCCGTGAAACACGAGCAGCCGATTTACCACTGGTAGTAGACCACTTCCGCTATTTTGCAGGCGTCATCCGGAGCGAAGAAGGAACGATCAGCGAACATGACGAAACTACTGTGAGCATTAACCTGCATGAGCCCATTGGCGTGGTAGGGCAAATCATTCCCTGGAATTTTCCATTATTGATGGGCGCCTGGAAAATTGCGCCGGCTTTGGCAGCCGGCTGTTGTGTGGTGGTAAAACCAGCAGAGCAAACTCCTACCAGCATTATGTGCCTGATGGAATTAATTGGCGACCTGTTGCCAAAGGGTGTGCTTAATATTGTTACAGGCTTTGGTGTCGAGGCCGGAAAGCCTTTGGCCCAATCGCCCCGTGTGCAAAAAGTAGCTTTTACCGGTGAAACGACCACAGGCCGCCTGATCATGCAATATGCATCAGAGAACTTAATTCCTGTTACAATGGAGCTGGGTGGTAAAAGCCCTAACATCTTCTTCGAGTCGGTAGCGGATGCCGATGATGAGTTTTTTGACAAAGCAGTAGAAGGCGCCGTTATGTTCGCGCTGAACCAGGGCGAAGTATGTACCTGCCCCAGTCGCATCCTCGTTCATGAAAATATTTATGAGAAGTTCATGGATCGCGTGGTACAAAGAACCAAAGCCATCAAGCTGGGTAATCCCCTGGACGGCTCTACCATGATGGGCGCCCAGGCTTCTGAAGACCAATATAACAAGATATTGAGCTATCTTGATATCGGCAAACAGGAAGGCGCCATTACTTTAACCGGCGGGGAAGCATTTCATCAAAACAGCGGACTGGAACACGGCTATTATATTCAGCCGACCATTTTTAAGGGGCATAATAAAATGCGTATTTTCCAGGAAGAAATTTTTGGTCCGGTTACCTGTGTTACCACTTTTAAAACCACAGAGGAAGCGATCGCCATTGCCAACGATACGCTGTATGGATTGGGCGCCGGTGTTTGGACCAGGGATGCGCATGAGCTATACCAGGTACCACGTGCGATACAGGCAGGACGTGTTTGGGTAAACTGTTATCATGCCTACCCTGCGCACGCTCCCTTTGGAGGCTACAAAAAATCAGGCTTTGGCAGGGAAACGCACAAAATGATGCTCAACCATTATCGTCAAACCAAGAACATGTTGATATCTTACAATAAACAGAAGTTAGGTTTCTTTTAAAATCGGCAATTAGGGGTTCGAGGGCCGTACTGCCCTGGTGCGGTGCGGCCATTTTTTCATTAAAACATTAATCATGACACCAAGGGTTTTAATTACTCCCGAAGCAGAAGCAGCGGTTGAAAAACTAAGGGCACAACACGGCCCGTTAATTTTTCACCAAAGTGGAGGATGCTGTGACGGCAGCCAGCCGATGTGTTTTGCTGCAGGTGATTTCAAAATAGGTAATATTGATATTTGCATGGGTGAAGTGGCCGGTTGTAAATTTTATATGGCTGCTGATCAATTCGAATATTGGAAGCACACCCAGCTTACATTGGATATCACCAAAGGACGAGGCAGCAGCTTTTCGCTGGAAATACCCCTCGGTTTACGTTTTATGATACGCTCCCGGATTTTTACAGATGCTGAATTGCAGGAACTGGCCCAACAGGAATTGGTTACCTAAACCTTCCTTACTCCTAAAAACAGTATTGGCTTTAAGAAACCCATCATATCCCAAAACCATCGATTGCTGTCATGATCACTATCGCCGCAATCGATATGGCAGGCGTTTAGAGATAATTTCCTGAAGATCTTTAAATCGGCCACCTTTCTTAACTGCAACAAAATTTTATAGGCATACGCATGCCCCAGCACTTCAATAATCAGGGAGTTAACCGGTACTTTTAGTGATACTCCAAAGCGCTGCTGATGCAAATCGAGCACCTGCCGGCAAAGCTTTTCTACATTCCCGAAACTGGCTTTCATCGCTTCCATTAATCCGTAATTGCAAACAAGATGAACCGAATATTCTTTCAGATTTACCTTGACATCATAGCCATTAATATCAACGAGGGTATCCAATAACAAATAATTAAGACGACTAAAATACAGCATCTTGTTTGGGAAATGTGCTTATCCATTAAATTTGCCCTGTGCTGCAACATTTATCTATACAGAATTATGCTATTATCGATGTGCTGGAAATTGATTTTTCCCGCGGGATGAATATTATAACCGGTGAAACAGGTGCCGGGAAATCGATCATTATCGGAGCTTTAAACCTTATACTGGGCGAACGTGCCGATATTTCTTCTTTAGTGAATAAAGAAAAGAAATGTGTGATCGAAGGCCATTTCCAGGCGGAAGGCAATGAGCTGGTCAAACATTTTTTGGCTGAAAATGACCTGGACGACCTAACCCAGCTTGTAGTAAGACGGGAAATAGCACCTAATGGCAAGAGCAGGGCGTTTATCAATGACACTCCTGTTAATCTTTCTCAGTTACAAAGTTTGAGTGAGTTACTGGTGGATTTGCACCAGCAATTTGACACCTTGTCTATTGGCGACAATAACTTCCAGGTAAACGTAGTAGATGCATTGGCAGATACCAACGAGCTGCTGGCTGATTATAAAAAGTCCTTCCGGCTCTGGAAACAAACGGAGAAAGACCTGGCGCTGCTGCAACAGCAACAACTACAGTTTGAAAAAGAAAGCGATTATAACCGCTTTCAATACGACGAACTGGCGACCCTGAATTTGAAAGAAAATGAGCTGGAAACTATTGAAGCAGAACTCAAAATGCTTTCCAATGCGGAAGGCATAAAAAATACATTGAACCGGGTTTGTGGTGAGTTGGCTGAAGGTGAACAACCTATTACCCAACAGCTGAAAAGTCTTTCCAATTTATTACATAGTTATACCGGCTTTCATAAAGATCTGCCGGAGATCAATAGCCGGCTTCAAAGCGCCCAGATCGAATTAAGTGATATTGCGGATGAACTGGAGCGTTTGAATGACCATATCAACTACGATGCGGAAAAAATTGACGAGCTCAACGAACGCATGTCAGCTGGTTACAAGTTGCAAAAAAAACATGGTGTTCAGTCTACCAATGAATTATTAGCTATTCAAAAAGAGTTGGAAGAAAAACTGGATGCCGTTCTTAACATTGCCGAAAATATAGCTTCGCTGGAAGCCCAGGTGGCCAATCATCAAAAAAAAGTGCTGGCATTGGGTGAAAAAATATCGCAGGCCCGTAAAAAACAGGTGCCTGCTTTCGAGAAAAATGTGAATCAGTCGCTGGTGCAGGTAGGTATGCCTAATGCCCGGCTACAGGTTTCTGTGTTGCCGCAGGTTCCGGCTAATAATGGCGTTGACGCTATTGAATTTTTATTTGACGCCAATAAAAGCGGGCAGTTTAAGCCGGTTAATAAAGTGGCCAGTGGTGGGGAGTTAAGCAGGCTGATGCTTTGTGTAAAAAGCCTTGTGGCGGAAAAAATGGATCTGCCGACGTTGATATTCGATGAAATAGATAGCGGCATTTCGGGCGAGGCCGCCAAACAGGTAGGTATTATCATGAAAACGCTGGCAGCCAACAGGCAGGTAATTTGTATTACGCACCAGCCGCAGATTGCCGGAAAAGCAGATGCTCATTTCTTTGTTTACAAGGAGCTGTCTGGCGAAAAGGTAAAAACCAATATCAGGCAGTTAAGTACCGATGAGCGCATTACGGCAATTGCTCAAATGTTAAGTGGAGAAAAGCCAACGGCAGCTGCACTGGAAAACGCGAGGGAGATGGTTCAAAATTAAAATCTTCATCAATGGCAGGACTAAAGCTTACGTTGATTTTATGCGTTATACCGATCATGCTGATCGGCGGCATTTATACCTACCGTTTTTTAAACAATAAGCTTACATCCAGTTCAAGTACTTTTGGGCTGATATTTTATGCACTTGCTTTATTTTGTGCTATGGCGGCTATATATGGCGGAGGCCTGACTGCAATAGCGATGCTTTACGATTATCTTTCTATCTGATATACCTCTAAATAACAAACGTGATTCGCTCAACACGGTTCCTATTCAGCTATTCTCTATCCCTGCTCCTGTACCTGGGGAGCTCGTCTATACATGCTCAAACTTTACCGCAAGACAGTTTAATTCAGCAATCTATTACGCAAGACAGCCTTCCGCCGGCTCGTCAGCAACGGGAGAAATTAAATAAGGATTTTATTGTAACCGGTATAAAAGACGGGGTGGCCATTGCTGCAAGCCCTTTACACTGGCAAAGAAAAGACTGGATAAAATTCTCTGCTTTAGCGGGTGGTGCGGGTGGCCTGATGCTCCTGGATAAAGAAATTAAAAGCGTATTCCAGCATAATCAAAATAACTTTACCAGCAGCATAGCCCGGGGAGTGGAGCCAGTGGGTAATATATATGGGCTTTTTGTCTTTCCTGCCATTTACGTTACAGGTCTGGCGATTAAAAACCCACATGTTGAAAGCATTGGATTGAGAGGTAGCAAGGCTATGGCCATTTCTTCTATTCTTTGCTTTGCCGGCAAGAATTTGATCCGCAGACAAAGGCCAGACGCCTCAACCACACCTTTTAACTATGCGCTACCGTTTTCTAAAGCTAAATACAACTCCTTTCCATCGGCGCATTCAAGCATAGCTTTTACACTGGCTACGGCATTTGCCATGGAGTTCCCTGATAAAAAATGGGTTGCGCCGGTGGCCTATTCCATTGCGTCTTTAACTGCTTTGTCCCGTGTTTACGACAACCGGCATTGGGCCAGCGACATAATAGTAGGTGCAGCCCTGGGGCATTT
>JBCNOR010000168.1:0-9339 GCA_039593785.1 Niabella sp.
TGCCAGTCGTCCCATGCGAGGACCACGCCGAAGTGCGGCACCGGCACGTCGTGGCCGTCCACCGGGTTGCTGCCGGCGTGGCGCTGGGAATCGGTCTGCGGATGCTGGTGGATGACCCGCCAAAAATATTTATGAGGTAAGGGGACAAGATATTTATGATCCCGAGGACGAAATATGGGAATTTCAACCAGGTATGCATGTTATAGTTGAAGAACAAGTATTAGATGGAAATGTAGTATTAGTTGCTGTGAAAGAAAAGAACCTATAAGAAAGCGTTTTCCTGCTGCTGGTTCACGCGTCCTCGCGTGGGTCCCGGCTAGCGCACGCTAAAACGCGTGGATCGCTAAATACAAGAGCTACCTGTTAGGCAGCTCTTGTATTTTAATATTATGAGAAAGGACACGCGCTACAAGCGCGCGCCAGCTAGGGGAATTTGGGAATTGGGAATGAATCCTAAAACTAATACTATTTACCATTTTAATTTTACTAACTAACTATGAAATTTTCTATCGAGTACACAGCTAAAATCGAGCCTAAGAAATTAATATATCGAATTGATGAATGGTCTTTTGATACGGAGCCGTCAGTTCAAGAGATAAATTTTGATATTGTTGTAAATAAGCTTAATCTCACTGTGGTAGATAATGACAATAAAATCGTTCAACTTTGGGGTTTTTGTGGACTAGATGAAAAAATGAAATCCACATATAAAGTACCTGAATATAAAGCAGGTATTTTGAGAGTTGTAGACGATTTAGAAGGAGGCTTAGCCTATAGAGTAAATAAGGATGAATTGCCTATATATGTCAATACTCGGACGGGTTGGGTTTGTGTTGGTGATCCAGATAAAAAAGGTAATGCTGTTGAATTTATTAGTAATTGCGTAGCTGTGATAAATAGCGACAATGAATTTGTATCACTTTGGTTGAAACCTGATAGATTGCCCGATATTTAGCCCCATTTCGCGCAAGTATGTAACCCACAAAAAATAAAATTAGTTCAAGTATGCGGTATGGCTATGTGCAGCTGTGTACTTGGACTTTTTATTTTTTATCTTTAGCCGCACAAGTACGCCGCGCAAGAGCCAGGCGGCATACTTGCGCGAGTTGGGCTGGCTATGCGGGTTATACCTGGCAACAGACAAAATTAAATGATTGGACAGCAGCATATGGTTCGTTAGGAACTTATTGAGCTACGGAAGAAGCAGTAGCTGTTAATAGAACAAGCTGGGTTTTCGGTGCATTTGTTATGGGTGCGCATGGATATGAAGGCGAACTGCCTTCTGCTGGAGCTCTTAAGCCTTTGGGGCTAGGGTCTACGGGTAGAACGGAAGCCACAAATCTCACAGAACAATTAGCGATGAAGGAAATTATGTCAGATCCCGGATCAGGTAAAGTTGTTATTGAGAGAATGAGTGACGCGACAGGTCGTTGGAATGGATGGAGTAAAATGTCAAACAAAACAGCTCATGGAGTGGAAATTCACTATAATGCTTTATGGGAAAATGGATCAATAAAAGCAGTCGATGATTTCAAATTCAAATAGTATGAAAGTAATTTGTAAGTACAACGATCCCTCGAATCTACCTAAGGGTATTCCAGATAATTTTGATTATGGTCTGGAGTTAGATAAGGAATATTTAGTAATGGGAATTCTGACTTTTAAAAAATCTAATGATTTTTATTTTTTAATTGATGAAAATGGTCGCCCGAGTTGGTTCCCATATCAGATATTCGAGATAGCGAATAATACCTTACCCAAAGATTGGTTTCTTAGAATAAATACAGAAAATGAAAATGTAGATTTTAAAAACTTAATCGGGTTCAATGAACTTTGTAACAACGACATTTTTTTTAATAACTTATTGGAGCGAGACGAAGATGCTATGCGAATATACTTCAAGCAAAAGATTGAATTGGAAAAGGAATTGGGAGAAGAAGAGTATTAACTTCACGTCTAAGTTGAAAGTTCAATAGCATTGTCAGTAATTATTAACCGTGATTTTAAAATAATATGAATACTAAGTTATTATTGCTTGTAGTTTCCTTTATCACTCTATCTAATGGTTTGTGGGGACAAGGAACAAATACATCTATTAACGATAGCTTTCTTTTGAGGATTACACCAAAGGCTGCGCCTTATGCAGGTGGTAGTCAAATAATGGAAAGAACTCTGCCAGACGGTTCAACTTATAGAAGAGTAATGCCGCGTTTTCCCGGTGGAGACATTGCTCTAAAAAATTTCATGGCACAAAACTTACGTTATCCGGAACAAGCGAAAAAGAATAAAATTGAAGGGCGGGTTGTAGCAATATTTTTAGTGAATCTTGAAGGAAATATCGAACAAGTCCGTATTGCAAAAAGTGTTGACCCGGAACTTGATAAAGAGGTAATAAGAATGATTAAATCGATGCCTAAATGGGAACCTGGTAAGACAATTACTACAAAGGACGGAAAGGAGACAATTGACTATGTCAAAACTTATTACACCTTGCCGGTTAAATTCAGGTTTAGTGCTGTTGATAAAAAGTGATATTCCGCCGTTGTTGGTGTTGTCACCAACAACAAAACGCATACTTACGATAAGACAACGAAAGCCGCTTCATATGAAGCGGCTTTGCTTTTTCATCAGATCAACTACAGGCGTGGCGCGCGTGAGGGATAGCAGCGGATACCCCGCAGGCCCGCACATAGCGGGCCGAGGAGTAGTAGCGAATAGCCCGACCCTTACGTAGCGCAGCGCAGTATGGGGCACGCCATAATCATAATATCTTCAACAATGGTAATACCGGAACTAATGATTATACCTATGATGTGAATGGCAACATTACCAGTGATCTGAATAAAGGTATCAGCACAGTAAATTATACTATCTGGAATAAGCCGACTACCATACTTTTCTCGAGTGGTACCAACTGGCAGTACAGCTATGATGGTTTAGGAAAGAAATTGCAGGAAAGACATTTTACCAGTACCGCAACGAATGTTACAGATTATGTAGACAACTTCATCTACAAGAACGATACGCTGCAATATATCCTCACGCCTGTAGGCCGTACACTGCCAGATGGTAAAGAACAGTTTTTTGTAAAAGATCATTTGGGTAATATCCGCAGTACGATAGATGTGACCATTTACCCGATGCAGGAATACCTGGCTTCTTTTGAAGTAGCCAGCGCTAATTTGGAAGGGCTCTTCTTTGATAACATAGATGAAGTGCGGGATGAGAACCCATCGAGCACTGATCCCAATAATGAATATTCGGCAAGGCTTAATGGTGGTGACCCGGGACATGAGATCGGTGCATCGCTACTGATGAAGGTAATGACCGGCGACCATATCAATGTCAATGTCAATAATTTTTATGAAGGCTATGCACAGAATGAAGACGCGCCATTGACCGTAGACGACATGCTGGATATTATTGTAACCACCCTGAAAGCGGGTAATGGTGGCTGGACCGGAAGTGAAAGCCATAATACCAATCTGGTGGATCAGCTCTTTACCCCATCGAACTATACAGCCTTACAACAGATCAAAAAGCAAAAAGGAGAGGATGTTCTGGTTAAGACGGCAGCAGCAATCGTAAATGGACATGTGTTCATTTATTCATTCAGTTGTGCTCCTGATCGATTTGACGATTGGAAAGATGTGTGTGAGGGCAGCCTTCAATCTATACAGCTAATTGAAGAATAACCTCCCGGCTAACACATGCGAAAAACCCGCTGCCGGTTCATGCGTCCTCGCGTGGACCGCTAAAGGTAACAGCCGCTTCTTTTAAAAAGGAGCGGCTGTTGTCGTTTAAAGAAGTTCATACCCGAAGATGAGTCGCGCGTGAGGGATAGCAGCGGATACCCCGCAGGCCCGCACATAGCGGGCCGAGGAGTAGCAGCGAATAGCCCGACCCTTACGTAGCGTAGCGCAGTATGGGGCACGCCATAATTATTTAGTTCGCTCCTTTTATTAAATCTTATACCCCGTTTTTATGGGGTTGCCAAGGGGCAGTTGCAGATATATATTTACGTCATTATTCATTTCTTTTTAACGGTTAGGCAATTAATTCATATTCTAATTAGATTTGGCTATTTTTTATTATAATAATATGATTTTTGCATAATTTATTTTTTATTTAATGAAAATAAAATTCATTTAACATATTTTCGCGCCACATTTAAATTAATTGAGTATGCTAAAAACATTAATTACCAGCGCATTGGCCATAATTGCCATAGGATCGCTGCACGCACAAGAGGTGAAAACAGCGCCTCGAAAACCAATAGACAGGACCTTCAGACGGCTACCACCACTACCACAGTGGGACTCCGCTCAGGAACCGCCGAAACCAAAAACAATTGTCCGCCGACGGATCACAAGCCGCGATACCTTAATACGAACCTTAACAAACGGTAGCACAAATCCGGATTACTATCTCATCGCCTCGCATCGTGCACAGATCAATGGCGGAACAGAACCGGAAAATTCAATGGAAGCTATCAGGGCAGTGGTCAATCAGGATATTGCCGATATTGTTGAACTGGACATTAAAAAGTCATCCGACAATGTAGTGTATGTAATGCATGATAATTACCTGCAACGTACAACTGATTTCCTGGATAAATTCAGAGGCGTTGGCACAGGTCACCCCAACGATCCCTATGGGAGTTATAACACCTACAGCTGGGCGCAGGTAAACTCGCTCACATTAAAGCAGCCGGATTTTTCCTATACGCACCGTGGGGTGCCTACATTTCGCAATGTGCTTCGCTATATAAGAGATCACACTTCTTTACTGATTAACCTGGATATTGGCGATACTGCTGTGCTCCGTGCTACCTGGAATGTGGTAAGAGATGAAGATGCCTTTGATGTATGCATCTTTAAAACCGCACAGTTCACCGTGAATAAATATAAGACTGAATTTTATGACCCTTTACCTCTGGCACAGAAAGCAAAGGTTATATTTTTCCCTATGATCATTGCAACTCCTGTGGAAGGCGGAACACCCGCAGGCAATTACAACTTATGGGAGAATTCCGGATTGGCCAGAGGTTATGAAATTGGCTATCGCAGTGGTGGTGCAGGTGAAGCAGATCTGCTGAATGTAGTAGGCGTTATACGTGCAAAAAACCGGGTGCGGGTACACGTATTCAATACCTTGCCGGATAACTACCAGGGCCGTTACATGGGCAATACCAATATTAACCAATGTTGTAACGATGCTTATGACTCAAGAGGAAACTGGGAGTATTTACTTGATCCTTTAGACACCGGCACAATGGATAAAGGCGCTAATGGCTATATTATAACTGATGACCCGGTAACGCTCGCTACGTTTTTAGACATTTTAAGAAAAAGACAACATTAATCATTAAAAAAGAAAATCATGAAACATAAAATTGTACACCTGATCATAGCCTGTATGATGATCTGCCTGGGAAAAGCAGGAGCGCAGGAAGTTTTTTATAGAGACTATAACAGCAAACTGATTACGATAGGGCCGGATTATTACTACCCTCTGGACTATAGCGCAGGCTGGATGAAGGAGTTTAGAAATCCATCGACAAGCAGAGATTTGACAGTGATCCCGGGAGCAATAGTCGGTGGGGCTACCGACCGTTGGAAACTAAACAGCAGAGCTGCCAATTTTGCTGCGTCTCCAACACATTTAAATGGTTTGAAGATTGCCCGTACCAATGCGGATGCCATTATTAATAACAAAGTGATCAACGTATCATGCTGGGTGAAATTTGACGATGATGTATATAGCGGTACTGCAGAAGGATCCATACTTTCAACGAATGATGCAAACAAATTCAAAACAGAAATAGTTGTCGTAAATAAAAAAGTTACGATCTCTATTTTATCAAGATTCGGAAGTAGAGTCCCTATAGCCACGATGGACTTTCCTATTGACTGGGGTTCGGGTGATAATTTATTAAAGCCCGGAGAAGAGACCAACGGTTATTTCTTTTTTTGCCTGACGGCCGAAAACAGGAGTAACGGACAGCGCACACGTATCTATGTGGGCCGCCCGGGTGGCAGATTGTATTGCCGCTACTATTATTTTTATCCTTTTGAAAATCTGGCTGCCGGCGACGACCTGTTTATAGGAATGCGAAATCTGGCAACCCGTAACCCAACAGGTATTGACGACCTTATGTTTTACACCTCCGGCCCGTATGCAACAAGAATGCTTACAACCGATGAGGTGCTGAACAACTTCTACATTCAATCGCCACTATATGAAGGTATATCTTATCAAATGGAACAAATGCACGGGATAGTTGGCCTGGAGTCAAGAAGTGATAGTGCAGTAGCGCTTGACAATGAATACCTGTCTATGAAAAGTAGTCAAACTACAAATCTGTATGGTTTCGATCGTTTTTATATTGAAAACCAAGCAGGTGATGCGAATAAAGCTTTTTATTTGCGTTGCATGAAAAATGGCGCTATGCTGGTTCCGAACTTCAATTATTATATCTATACTATACCCGATCCGACATCAAACCATCGGATGTACCGGTATTCCAGGATCTTGGACGACCCTTCGCAAATGTACACGGTAAATGGTAGCAATATAGGGCAATTCAGGATACTGGATGATTATGATCCTACCGACTTTCTGCAAAGTTACCTGCATGATACAACGCAGTACCTGGACCTGGCTCGCCTTCCCACAGGCCGGGAGGCCAATTGGCGCATTAGAGCAGCAAATAAGGTTTTCCGTGGACCGGAACGGTTTATAGAAGGACCTGTTCAGCTAAGAAATTATGCTTCGGGGAAAACATTAGATCATGAACCGGGTTGGGGATTTTATCATGATTTGTTTGTCAAGGATAATGGTGATCGGGTATTTACGATGATGGGAAATAGAAACCAGACCTATCCCAGGAACAGGTTTAGCTCCGATCAGATTTCCATGTGGGTGCGACGTGGCTATGGTCCAAAAGACCTGAGAGAGGGTGGTACTGCTGTTGTACAGGCCAGTGGTGATTGTTATTGGGAATTCATCTACGTGAAAAGAGATATAAACGGAAAGCCGCTGTATTGCATGCGCACTTCTGATGGTAATGTTGGCTTCAAAATGGGCCCGTCGCCGGGTGAGGAGTATTATGTACGCCAGCAATATATTACTGGCCTTAATGCAAACGGAACGATACCGGATCGGTTTCTATGGAGCATAGAGCATAAAGGCGGGTATTTGTATCCCGTAGAAACCACTCCTGAAATGAAAGGTACAACAACAGGTGTGAGCAACAGTAAACCATCGGAGAGTGATTATGTAGAATAAGTTTTAGTAGTGTTTCAATTTAAAGAGGTTGTCTCCATAGAGAGGCAGCCTCATATTCTTTTTTCAATGGCTATTGGGTCTTAAAAATGTAAATAGCCAATTTAAAAGAATGTATACCTTCACAAAAAATAACTCATCCGAATATCATTTAAATCATCATTCAAATGAAATTTCTTTCCCTCCAACCTTTCGTTCCTTCGGGAAGTGATTTTGAAAAATCGAAACAGCTCTTTATCGCCTTAGGTTTTAATATCAGCTTTGAAGCTCCGGGTATGGCCGGCTTCGAAAAAAATGATTGCCGCTTCATCTTACAACATTACGATGCCCCCGAATTCGCAGAAAACTTTATGCTCACTGTGCGCGTGGATAATATCAATGAATTCAGGGAACATGTACTGAAGCATAAAATACCGGAGCAGTTCGGGATACGTGTAGGAGCCATTACACAGCAGCCCTATGGCAAAGAAGTTAACATCATTGATATTGCAGGCGTATGCTGGCATTTTGTTGAATAAGATACCATAAAAAAGAGGCTGCATTATGCAGCCTCTTTTTTATTTGCCTTGGTAGTTGTCAGGCAGGTATGTAGCTAAATGTTACGATCATTTACAACAGTTAATTCCAGCCGCCGCCTAATGCTTCGTAGATATTGACCAGCGCATTCATCCGCTGCTTCTGTGTTTCAATTAACTCAAATTTAGCTTCCAGCACATCACGTTGTGTCAATAATACTTCCATATAATCAGCCCTGGTCGACCGGAATAGATTATCCGAAATACTAACCGACTCAGATAATGCCTGCACCTGTTTCGATTTCAGATCATAACTGTTTTTCAAATTGCTGATCATCGATAGCTGATTAGCCACTTCCATATAGGCTTTCAGCATGGTTCGTTCATATTGATAAATAGCCTGTATCTGTTTGGCATTGGCACTAAAATAATCTGCTTTAATGCCATTCCTGTTGATCAAAGGTGCGGCCAGATCTCCTGCAAGTGAATACAGCAAAGATTCAGGCGCTTTAAATAAAAAGGATGGATTAAAAGCCTGGAAACCGATAGAAGCGGAAATACCCAAAGAAGGGTAGAACCTTGCTTTAGCCACCTTAACATCCAGCTTGGCTGCCGTCAGCATTTGCTCTGCCTGCCTGATGTCCGGGCGATTGGCAAGTAATTGAGAAGGTATACCAGCCTGCACTGTAGCCGGGATCTGGCTTTCGAAATGCTCACTGTTCCTGGCTATAGGTTGCGGATATCTTCCCAAAAGGAAATTGATCCTGTTCTCTGTTTCTGTGATCTTTTGTTTAATGCCATACTGAAGACTTTGCGTATTGAGTACCTGCGCTTCAAACCTGCGTACCGCCAGCTCTGTAACCCTTGCAGCTTCTTTCTGTATCCTTACGATACGCAGTGCATTATTCTGTATCTCTATGTTCTTGGTGACAATATCAAGCTGATTATCCAGCGCCAGCAATTCATAATAGGAATTCGCGATCTCCGCCACCAGGTTGGTGATCATGAAATTTTTTCCTTCAACAGAAGCCAGGTATCTTGATACCGCAGCATTCTTGGCATTACGCAGCTTATGCCATATATCGATCTCCCATGAAGCTTGTGCAGCGATAAGGTAGTCAGGCAAAGGCTCGGGCATTTCTCTTCCCGGCTCAATATCTGTAGTAGCTTCACTGGCACCTTTACTTGTATATCTTCCCACCTTATCCAGGCCTGCTCCTGCTTTTATGCCTACATAAGGAAGATACTCACCTTTCCTGGCCCTGATCTCATTGCGGCTGATCTCGATTTCCTGTAAAGTAATATTCAGCTCCTGGTTGTTCTTCAATGCGGTATCAATAAGGGCATTGAGGTAAGGGTCAGTAAAGAAATCCTTCCATTTCATAGTGGCCGTATTGATCGTATCCTGTCCGCTATCGCTGCTAAAAGCGGCAGGCATATTTTTATTTACTTCTTTATTGGCTGCATAGGGCAGCTTGCATGCACTGTAGGTCAGTGCGATGCAGGCTATTCCCATGTATTTAAATATGCTGTTTTT
>JBCNOR010000169.1:0-9300 GCA_039593785.1 Niabella sp.
CCCAGATAGGTGTTGCAGCAGAAGCTATTGTAAAAGCCGGGATCACTGCGTCGGATATCGCTGCCATTGGCATTACCAACCAGCGCGAAACCGCCGTTGTTTGGGATCGGGCTACGTCTCAACCTGTTTACAACGCCATCGTGTGGCAGGACCGTCGCACCAGCGATTACTGCGACGAGCTAAAGCAGGATGGAACAGCGGCGATCATTAAAGAAAAAACAGGCCTTGTAACCGATGCCTATTTTTCCGGGACCAAACTCAAGTGGATATTGGATCATGTAGACGGGGCCAGGGAAAAGGCTCAAAAGGGAGAACTGTGCTTTGGTACTATAGATACCTGGCTACTCTGGAAATTAACCAATGGTAAATCCTACGTAACAGATGTAAGCAATGCATCGCGAACCATGATCTTTAATATCCATACCCTGCAATGGGATGAGGAGCTGCTGCAGAAAATGGATATACCGGTGGCTATATTGCCTGAAGTGCGCTCCAGCAGTGAGGTCTACGGTTATACCCAGCACCTGCTCACTTCAGCAGAAATACCGGTTGCTGGCATCGCGGGTGATCAGCAGGCGGCTTTGTTCGGGCAGATGTGCACTCACGAGGGGATGGTGAAAAATACGTACGGTACCGGTTGCTTTATGCTGATGAATACCGGCACTCAACCGGTTGCTTCAAAGAACAACCTGTTAACCACTATAGCATGGAAGATCAACAATGAAGTGCACTATGCTTTGGAAGGCAGTGTGTTTATAGCCGGTGCCGTAGTACAATGGCTGCGGGATGGATTAAAAGTGATTAAAAAGTCGGCCGATGTAGAAGCATTGACTGCAACCGAGCCGGATAATGGCGGGGTGTATATGGTGCCCGCATTCACGGGTTTGGGCGCACCCTACTGGAACCAGCATGCAAGAGGCATTATTGTAGGCCTTACCAGGGGATCCAGCGATGGCCATATTGCACGGGCTGCTGTAGAAAGCATTGCTTATCAAACAATGGATGTGCTGAAAGCTATGGAGGCCGATGCCGGCATCACTATTAAAGAAGTGCGGGTAGACGGAGGCGCTACCATTAATGATTACCTGATGCAATTCCAGGCCAACCTGCTCAATACCGCAGTAGTAAGGCCCACTATTACCGAAACCACCGCACTCGGCGCAGCCTATTTAGCAGGGCTGGCAGTAGGCTTCTGGGAAAGCATGGATGAAGTGCAGGCTTATTGGAAGAAAGAAAAATCTTTTGAACCTTATATGAAAGAAGAGGTGAGGAGCATGCTTCAAAAAGAATGGAAACGGGCAATAAAAGCAGCGCAGGCATGGTCCGCCGAATAAATCAAAGTTAAATGTTCCCTGACTTGCATAGGGTAAACCTTGAACTATAAAACCTTCAACTTTAAACAGATTTCAATGAACATATTTACAAGCGAGCTGGTTGGTACAGCCATTCTTATTTTGTTAGGTAATGGCGTAGTAGCCAATGTAGTGCTCAATAAAACCAAGGGTAATAATAGCGGTTGGATCGTTATCACATTTGGCTGGGCCATGGCTGTTTTTATAGGCGTATTTATATCTTCCAAAACCAGTGGCGGACATATTAACCCGGCCATAACAATAGCTTTAGCCTATCTTGGCAAGGTAAACCTTTCTTTAGTCCCTGCTTACATAGGCGGACAACTATTGGGGGCTATGTTAGGCTCTTTATTAGTGTGGTTTGCGTATAAACAGCACTATACTGCCACTGATGATACAGCCGCCAAGCTGGCTACCTTTAGTACCGGCCCCGCAATAAGAAATACGTTTCATAATTTAATTACAGAAGCAATAGGGACTTTTGTGCTGGTATTTGCAGTTTTATTTATTATAGCGCCAGCCAGTAGTTTAGGAGCCCTTGACGCATTGCCCGCAGCTTTTATTGTATTAGCCATCGGCCTAAGCCTGGGCGGGGCAACGGGGTATGCTATCAACCCGGCTAGGGACCTGGGGCCCCGCATCATGCATGCTATATTACCTATTGGCAAAAAAGGTAGCAGTGATTGGTCTTATAGCTGGATACCCGTTATAGGACCGGTTATAGGAGCTTTAATAGCGGCAATGATTTTTAAACACTATATGATGTAAAGATTGAGCACCTGCGGAATGCGCAGTTGTCCATTGTAGCTAAACATATTGTCTCTAATGACACAAATGTTCTTGTCTATAATGGCATGTTCCGTTAGGAGCTGCATATTACAGAAAGTTATAGATATAGAAGAGTGGTATGCTGTAGGTAAGGGACAATATACCAGGTACATTTAAATCCTGTCCAGGATAATTTTGAACCAGGGGGTGTAGTGGTCAGGATGATCTGCCATATCCTTTTTAATGGCATGAAGTGACATGTATTTCCAGTCGGCTACTTCGCCTGGATTTATAACAGGATTGCCTGAGAACGATCCAAAGAACACATGATCATATTCATGTTCCGTAAGGCCATTGTTGAATTCAGCTTTGTAGATAAAATCAAAGGATTTTTTCAGGTTGCATTCAATCCCCATTTCTTCTTTTAAGCGTCGCAGGGCTGCATCTTTTACATCTTCTTCGGGGCGCGGGTGGCTGCAGCAGGTATTGGTCCACAATCCCCCACAGTGGTATTTATTAAATGCTCTTTGCTGTAAAAGCAATTCTTGTTGATCATTGAACAGGAGTACCGAAAAGGCACGGTGAAGCAGGCCTTTTTCATGTGCTTCCAATTTTTCCATTAATCCAATACGGTTGTCATTTCTATCAACAAGTACTACTTGTTCATTTAATGAATTCATTCGGCGAAGATAACGCTTAGTCAATGGGCTCCGCAGTATCAATAAAAAGAAAAGTCCCTGCGTTTGCAAGGACTTTTTGAATAAGCTAATGGGTCATTATTTGCTCAGGAACATACTCCTGTCTTTATAAAGCTGTCTGAAATAAGGGTCTTTCAGATCTTTGATAAAGCGGATCGCTTCACCCGTACTTTTCATTTCAGGCCCCAACTCTTTATTTACACCCGGGAATTTGTTAAAGCTGAATACGGGTTCTTTGATCGCAAAACCGTTTAGTTTTTTCTCAAATTTAAAGTCGGTCAGCTTATTGGCACCCAGCATTACTTTAGTAGCAATGTTTAAATAAGGTATCTGGTATGCTTTGGCAATAAATGGTGTGGTGCGTGAAGCACGTGGATTGGCCTCGATCACGTAAACATTGCCATCTTTAATTGCAAACTGTATATTGATCAAACCTTTAATGTTCAACGCTCTTGCAATCTTCTCCGCATAATGTTCCATGGTGGTTACTTCCATTGGAGAAAGATTGAAGGCCGGCAACATGGCATGGCTATCACCACTATGAATACCTGCCGGCTCAATATGTTCCATCACACCCATTACGTGGAAGTTTTCTCCATCAAAAATGGCATCCACTTCTGCTTCCTGGCAACGATCCAGGAAATGGTCGATCAGGATCTTATTGCCGGGAATATGTTTCAGCAGGCTGATTACTGCCTTTTCCACTTCTTCGTCGTTAATTACAATACGCATGCGCTGACCGCCCAATACATAAGAAGGACGAACCAATACGGGGTATCCCACACGGTTGGCTACTTCCACCGCTTCATCTACCGTCCAGGCAGTACCATAATCAGGGTAAGGAATTTTTAATTCTTTCAACATGTCGCTGAAACGGCCGCGGTCTTCTGCAATATCCATGTTGTCAAAAGAAGTACCGATGATCTCCACACCCATTTCCTTGATCTTCTCCGCCAGCTTCAAGGCTGTTTGTCCACCCAGCTGAACAATAACACCAGCTGGTTTTTCATACTCGATCAGTTCACGTACATGTTCCCAATATACCGGCTCGAAGTAGAGTTTGTCAGCCATATCGAAGTCTGTACTCACCGTTTCAGGGTTACAGTTCATCATGATGGCTTCGTATCCGGCTTCTTTGATCGCCAGCAAACCGTGTACACAGCAATAGTCAAATTCAATACCCTGCCCGATACGGTTGGGTCCGCTACCTAATACGATGATCTTTTTCTTTTCGGTGACTTTGGATTCGTTATGTGTTAATCCATCATTACCAAAAGAAATACTTGGACTGTCGAATGTGCTGTAGAAATAAGGCGTTTTTGCTTCAAATTCCGCGCTGCAGGTATCTACCATTTTGTAAACACGGTTAATACCCAATGCTTTACGTTTGGCATACACTTCGTCTTCCTCTGCTCCGATCAATGCCGCAATTTGCGCGTCACTGAATCCGTTTACCTTGGCATCGCGAATCATATCGGCCGTAAGGTCTTCCAGGCCTAATTCAGTTAATTTCTTTTCAATGACACACAGTTTCTGTATTTCAGAAAGAAACCAGCGGTCAATACCATTAGTTGCTTTAGAAATGGTGCCTACAGACACACCAGCCATCAGGGCATCTTTGATTCTAAAGATCCTGTCCCATTTCGGCGTCTTAATATATTCCAGCAGTTCTTCACCATGCATCAGGCTTTTGCCATAATAGCCCAGGCCAATGGCATTATTCTCAAGGCTCTGGCAGGCTTTCTGCACGGCTTCATTAAAGCTGCGGCCAATAGCCATCACCTCGCCCACACTTTTCATTTGAAGGCCTAATGTATCATTGGCTCCTTTAAATTTATCGAAGTTCCAGCGGGGTATTTTTACAATTACATAGTCCAAAGCAGGCTCGAAATAGGCTGAAGTTGTTTTGGTGATCTGGTTTTCCAGTTCATCCAGGTTATAACCAATGGCCAGCTTCGCAGCAATTTTTGCAATGGGATAACCGGTAGCTTTAGAAGCCAGTGCCGAAGAACGGCTTACACGTGGATTGATCTCGATAGCAATGATCTCTTCAGTAGTAGGGCTCATAGAGAACTGTACGTTACAACCCCCTGCAAAGTTACCCAGGTCGCGCATCATCCGGATTGCAGTATTACGCATTAGCTGCATGCCGGTATCGCTTAAGGTCATAGCGGGGGCTACAGTGATGGAGTCGCCCGTATGCACACCCATCGGGTCAAAGTTCTCAACCGTGCATATAATACATACGTTATCCGCATTATCGCGTAATAATTCCAATTCAAATTCTTTCCATCCCAATACAGCCTGCTCTACCAATACTTCGTGTATAGGCGATGCCTGTAAACCCCGGTTCAGGGCTTCGTCCAGTTCATCTTTATCATGTACAAATCCGCCGCCGGTACCTCCCAGGGTAAATGAAGGACGTATTACCAATGGGAACCCTATTTCCTGCGCATACTCTTTTCCTTCGAGGAAAGAGTTCGCTGTTTTCGCAGTTGCCACCGGTACCCCTAGTTGAATCATCCACTGACGGAACTTTTCGCGGTCTTCTGCTTTATCAATCGCCTTGATATCCACACCAATCAGGCGCACATTGTATTGTTGCCAGATGCCCAGCTCCTCCGCCTCTTTAGCCAGGTTTAACGCTGTTTGTCCGCCCATGGTAGGCAGCACAGCGTCAATATCGTTTTCCTTCAATATCTGCTCTATACTTTCTACTGTAAGCGGTAACAGGTATACTTTGTCCGCCATCATGGGGTCGGTCATAATGGTAGCGGGGTTACTGTTAATCAGTATAACCTTAATACCTTCTTCACGTAAACTGCGGGCTGCCTGCGTACCAGAGTAGTCAAATTCACAAGCTTGTCCGATAATAATGGGGCCGGAGCCGATAATCAAAACTGATTTTATGGATGTATCCTTGGGCATTTTTTTATTTTCCTTTTTACCTAAAAAAACAAATTGCGCAAAAGTACGGGTTTAGCAGGAAAGAGGGGAAATAAATATGAGAGGAGTCGCTGATTTTTTAGAAATTTAATACCAGGACCTGCAGGTATAACATTTGCCGGGACAGGAGCAATGTATCTAAATAATTAATTTTTATAGGTCATTGCCAATCTTACGGCATTAGCGGCATTTACAATTTTTCCGGTGGAGCAGAGCTCGCTCAGTGGCACCAACTTTTGATCGTCACCTGGCAGCATTACTTTTTTAGAGGGAATAGTACCCGATTCTTTTATGATTTCTACAATTTCGGTCGCCGATAAATGGGGAAAATAAGACCGGAGCAAAGCCGCTATTCCTGCTACAATGGGGCTTGCCAGGCTGGTACCGCTGGATATTTCGGCTCCTCTGCCGGCAATGGCACAGCGTATTTGCAGACCGGGAGCAAACACATCCACCGTTTTTTTACCATAATTACTAAATGAAGCTACCAGTCTGCCCAGGCTTTCATCGCCGCTGGCGCCTACCTGTATTATATTAGGCAGTAGTTTGCCCTGAATGGTATAGGAGCTTGGATAATGATCTGTAGCATCATTATCCGATGCGTCATTACCTGCGGCGTGGACCAGCACAACATCTTTCGACAACGCATATGCTATGGCTTCATCCACCCATCGTTTGTCTGGCGAAATGTATTTCCCAAAACTCATATTAATCACCCGGGCGCCGTGGTCAACGGCATACCTTATAGATAAGGCTACATCCTTATCAAATTCGTCTTTACCTAATATTCCCCGTATCATCATAATTTTTACGTTATCGGCAATCCCGTCTATGCCTTCCTCATTATTGCGTACCGCGCCAATAATGCTGCTTACGCTGGTGCCATGATAACCGCTGTGCGTGGTTAAATTATGGTTTCCGTAATGAATAGCGTTAATGTCGTAACCATTGTCTTTTAATAAATTATTGCGGGCTTCATCGGGTGGTGTGGTAAGTTTGATCAAATCGTCTTCTAAACTTTGCTTATAATTACGAAAATCCTTCATCAGTGCCTGGTTGTTGCCCAATGGCTGCTCACTTAAAAGGTTTCGCCATAAGCTAATCAGGTCTTTTGTGGCAGGGTCCCATCTCAGGCTGTCCAGGTCTTTGAGATAAAAAACTGCTTTGCCGGTAAGCTGCTGCATGGCGGTATCCGCATCCGATATCAGGCTGAAATTTTTGCGAACAGCGCCAATAATTTTCTGTGCATTATTAAAACCTTTTTCCAGCCTCGATTTGGCAAGAAGCCATTGACCGTATTGCCAGCGTAGTGAATCGGGGATTTGTGTTTCAGTTTTATTTACAAATCTGTCTTTAAAGCGATAGTAAGTGCGGTATTCTTCACTAATACTCATGGCCAGGTTTTCGCCATTGGCAGCGCCTAAATAATTCCATCCATAATAATCATCCACCAGGCCATTGCCGTCATCATCTATTTTATTATTGGGAATTTCTTTAGGATTGGTCCAGAGGACGGGTTTGAGGTCGGGTTGTAAGGTATCTATTCCGCTGTCTATAACCGCAACAATTACGGGCACGCTTTTTTTGTTTTTAAGTTGATCGTAAGCCTGCTTCAAGCTGATACCCAGGTATCCATCAGTGGTATAGTCCAGGTAGTGCCAGTCCTGTGCAACAGGCCTGGCCGGTTGACCATTAACCCCAAAAGTACATAACACCAACAAACAGAAAATGAAACAGCGCATGGATACCGGAAATTTTAATCAAACAAAGCTATCCCTAAAGATGTAAACATAAAGTTATTACGCAGAGCGGCAAAGAGGCTATTTAAACGGTTTCGTTATTTTTGGCGCATGTCGAAGAAAATTTTATTGCCCTTTATATTATTATTGACAGGATTTGTGTCTTTTGGCCAATTATATAAGAAGCCTGTATATCCCCAGGGATACTTCAGGTGGGTAACCAACCTGAAGCCCGATATTGTTGCCAATATGGGAGAACTAAGGCCCAATCACTGGCATATGGGACTGGATGTTCGCACCAACCAGGTGGTAAATCAAAATGTGTATGCTGCAGCGGATGGTTATATCTCTTTTGTGGGAATAGAGCCGCTGAGCTGGGGCCGGTGGATTATCATCACGCATCCCAATGGTACATCTACGTTATATGGTCATCTTAATGATTTTAGAGACGACCTTGAAAGATATGTTACCGAACACCAGTATGAAACCGAGTCATGGCAAACGGCTTTAACAATACCGCCGGGCAGGTTTCCGGTAAAGAAGGGTGATTTTATTTCTTTTAGCGGCACAACGGGCGGTTCGGGCGGACCACATGTACATTGGGAAGTAATCGATACCCGCTCTGCGCGCCGGTTAAATCCTACTTTGTTTGGTACTCCCATTGTTGATAATGTTGCCCCAACCCTTGTTAAACTGGCCATGTACGATAGAAACAATTCGGTGTATGATCAAACCCCTGCGCAATACAGGTTAACAAAAACCGGAGGCTCTTATTCAGTAGCCGGCGGCGTCATCAATACCAGCTTAAATAAACTCAGTTTTTCTATACAGGCTTATGATACCCGTAATGGTACCGCTAACCAGGATGGGATTTATAGCGCAAGGCTTTTTGTAGATGGTATTGAAAAGAGCAGTTTTTATATTGACAGTATAGACTATGCAGATAGCCGTTATATGAATTGCCAGGTAGATTATAAAATGATCAGCACCGGGGGCAGCTGGATGCAGCATACTTCCAGATTACCGGGCGATTTAAGCGGGGTTTATTATGACCTGGGAGCCAATAACCTGGTGGTACTTAATGATACGCTTTTACATAGCGTACGAATAGAGGTTGCCGACGCCAGCGGAAATCAGTCCACTATCAATTTCAACATCAGGAATAATGGTGCAGCCACGCCCGTAGCAAAACCTTATGAGTGGCAGGCGGGTAGGCCCAACCGCCTAAGCAGGGCTTCATTTGAAGCAAATATGCCGCTTGATGCTATTTATGATAAAATGAATACCGGGTACTCCACTGCTCCATCCACCTCTTTATATAGTGTTTCTGCAAGGCATAAGTTGGGTGAAACCTATATCCCCGTTCATAGTAACTACGAAGTAAGAATAAAACCAGATAAGTATATAAGTCCGGAAAGCAGAAATAGGATTGTTATTAAACGTGTTGGCAAAAATACTACGGTGCGCAAAGCGGTGTGGAATGGCGAGTGGCTAACAGCCCAATTCCGCGACTTTGGAACCTTTGAGGCTTTTATTGACAATGAGCCGCCCGCTGTTAATGCGTTGGGAAGTGGCAGTATAGTAAACCTGAATAAGGCTACGAGGATAAGTTTCACGCCTACCGATAATTATGGTATTGCTGATTTCCGGGTTGAAGTGGATGGTAAATGGCTGCGGTTTACCAACGATAAAGGCCGTACCTGGATCTATAATTTTTCTGATGGAAGGATCACAGCGGGTCAGCATGAATTGACCGTAACAGTAACCGATGTTGCCGGAAACGTAACACGCAGAAGC